>NZ_CP114904.1:6882500-7134996 GCF_027497215.1 Micromonospora sp. WMMD812
CGGTCACCGAGTCGCTCTTGTCGGTGGCGTCGATCGTCTTCTGCAACGAACCCTTGAGATCACTCGCGAGCAGCTCCAGCACGCTGGGTTGCTCCGGCGTGTTCGAGCCGGGCTTCGCGCCGCAGGCGGTCACCGCGAGTGCCGTGAGCGCGGAGACCGCGACAACCGCGGCCTTCTTCCAAAGTGACACGTGACAGCTTCTTTCCCCCGAAGGATTTTGGGGATCTCCCCATAGATCGGCGACACGCTATCCCACCCGGGCCACCCCGGGGGGACACCTTCCCGCCGCTCTCCCTCTGGGTGCGTGTCGCTCACCCGCACACCCAGCGCAGCAGGGAGGTATGCGGGCGGTCACCGTCGGCGGCCTGCGGAAGACGAGCGAGCACGACCTCTACCCGCTCTACAGCGACCTACTGGCCGTCGACGAGAAGCCCTAGATCGACCGGCCCACCTACGACCTGGTGGCCGCCGACCGGCGGCTCATGGACTCGAACCCTCCGGCCCGCGCGAGCAGTAGGGGAGCGGCGCGGGTTGTGTCTCGCCGGGAGCGTCTGCTTCGGCAGCCAGATCGTCGGTCCGTCGGCGGTGCGTCGATGCGGCAGCTAGCTCACGCGTTCATGCAGGTTGAGCGTTTGGTCTTTCCCGGGTCGCTTCGTATTCGCACGATGGGGATGAGGCAGGGTCACCCCCAGTCCCAGGAGGCTGTCAAGGTACCAGTTCGCTCGGCGGCCGAGAGGTGAGGTGTGCAGGTGCCTCTCCTGTGCGGGCCGACCAGTTCCGACACCTCGTGACGCTGCCGAGCACGTCGACCCGAACAGCTTCGACGCGAGCCTTTCCGGCGGGGTGTCGTCGTACGCGTAGACACGGCGCAACGGCACCCAACCGCCGCGCATCGCGGTCAGGGGCTCGTGACTGGCGATTCGAGGGCGATCCGGCCGGAGGAGGAGAATCAGGTGGAATACCAGGATTTCATCAACGCGGTGGCGACGCGGGCAAAGGTGTCGACCGATCAGGCGGCGACACTCACCGCCACGACGCTGGAGACGTTGGCACATCGGATCAGCGTCGGCCAGGCAGAGGACCTTGCCTACCAGCTTCCGGACGTGTTGGCCGATCACCTGCGCAGGCCGCCTGGACGGGAACAGGCTACGTCGTTCGGGCTCGAAGAGTTCGTGCGGCGGGTCGCGGACCGCCCGAACGTCGACCGTGCGATCGCCGGTGCCGGGGTCGGCGCGGTGCTGAGCACGCTACGTGAGGCTGTCACTCGTGACGAGTTCGACAACGCGGCTGCTCAGCTTCCAAAGGAGTTCTGGCAGGTGATCGAACCGGTGGGTGCCGGTGGCGGGCGGCACCCCGGCTCGTAGCACACACAGTCGACGACAGCGGCAGGTGTGCGCACGCCTTCCTCACCTGCGTTCGCAGGCGACGGTGCCATTGGCGATCGCCCACTGCTCCGTACACGTGGTGGCCGCCGGCGGGGCAACAGGAGATCTGCCGGCCGCCGCGGCGGGAACCAAAGGCGTTGAGGACCGGTGGTTGGTACCGGCGGGCCCGTATCGGACCTCAGCGCCGGGCCAGCGCCAACACACTCAGACCGAACATCAGGACACCCAGGGGAAGATGGACCGACGGGACATGCGCGATGCCGAGCACGACCTGGATGGAGGCGAGTACGAGGAAACCTGACGCGTGCCAGACAGGCCGGGCCGAGCCGCCGCCCGGCTTCCACGCCAGCACCGCCACGAGCAGGTACAGCATCGACGCCCCGTACATCACGCGGGCTCCGACGCTGTGCAGCGTCTCGCCGTAGGACGAGGTCAGCAGCAGTCCGGCGGAGACCGCCTGTAGGAAGATGGTCAGGGTCTGCAGGACGATCGCGATCTGCAGGAACGAGGAGCCGCGTTGCGCGTTCACCGCCGCCGTCACCTGAGTGGCCATGTCACAGTCCCCTTTTCCGCCCTCGGGCAGTAGATCGTTAAGGTCTCACCAGCCCGACGACGTGGGCCCGAGAAAGGTAAGGCGAGGGGCGGCCGGAAGCATGGGAACTGTCGGGACCAGCGCAGACGAGATCGCCGGCGAGCGACGCCAACTGATCAACGTCGCTTACCGGTTGCTCGGTTCGCTGACCGAGGCCGAGGACGCCGTGCAGGATGCCTACGCACGCTGGTATGGGCTGCCACGAAGCCGGCAGGACGAGATTCTGTCCCCGGGCGCATGGTTGACGACGGTGACCAGCCGCATCTGCCTGGACCTGCTCGGCTCGGCGCGGGTCCGCCGTGAACGCTATGTCGGCGCGTGGCTGCCCGAGCCGCTGCCCGACCGCACCGACTGGGACCACGCGGGCGGCGCCGACCCCACCGGCCTTGCGGACCCCGCCGACCAGATCGTCCTGGACGAGTCGGTGGGCATGGCCTTCCTTGTCGTTCTGGAGTCGATGACGCCCGCCGAGCGGGTGGCGTTCGTCCTGCACGACGTTTTTCGGTACCCGTTCGCCGAGATCGCCGACATTCTCGGTCGGACCCCTGCGGCCTGCAAGCAGCTGGCGGCGTCCGCCCGGCGGCGGGTGCGCGTCGCGCGCGCTTCGGTGACCGCGACCGGACAGGCCGACGTGGTGAGGCGCGTCAAAGAGGCATGGGAGACCAAGGACATCACCGCCCTCGTCGGTCTTCTCAACCCGGACGCCGTGATGACCGCCGACGGCGGGGGCATGGTCGGTGCCGTCCTGCGCCCGGTCGAGGGCGGCGCGCGCATCGCCCGGTACATGGTCGCCATTGCCGAGAAGGCCCCGGGGCTCGAACTCCTGGAGCGGTCGGTCAACGGCGTGCCGGGCCTGGTGGCCCAGCGTGCCGGCGTCGTCATGACCGTAGCCTCGTTCGACGTCTCCGGCGGGCGCGTCACCCGGATCTGGGCGGTCCGCAACCCGGAGAAGCTGCGTCCGTGGGCGTAGAGGGCTAGCGCCTGCCACTTTGGCTGCCCGTTGATGTGTCTTGTTGGTTTGCCGCTGGCGCGAGCGCGCCGCGGCGGGCCGGACGCCCACAAGCTGACAGCGCGCCGACGGTGATGCCGGAACATGCCCGGCCGGAAGCCGGCACCATGAGCGCGGCGGACCCTACGCGGTGGCCCACAACCACCCCATACCGACGAAAAATCTTGAAAGGATCAGAGCATGCGAGCGATCACCGCCCAGGACCGTGACGCAGGTGTCGACGGCCTCACCCTGACCGACATGCCCTACCCCCACGCCGCGGAAAACGACGTCATCGTGCGTGTCCACGCCGCGGGCTTCACACCCGGCGAGCTCGACTGGCCGGCTACCTGGACCGATCGCGCCGGCCGCGACCGTACACCGACCATCCCCGGGCACGAGCTGTCCGGCACCGTCGTTGAGCTCGGCTATGGAACCACCGGTCTCACCGTGGGCCAGCGCGTGTTCGGGCTGACCGACTGGGCGCGCAACGGGTCCCTGGCCGAGTACACCGCGGTGGAGGCTCGTAACCTCGCCCCCCTCGCGGCCGACATCGACCACACCGTGGCCGCCGCGCTGCCCATTTCCGGACTGACCGCATGGCAGGGGCTGTTCGACCACGCCCACCTCAGGACCGGCCAGACCGTCCTCATTCACGGCGCCGCGGGCGGCGTCGGCTCGATCGCCGTTCAACTCGCGCGGGAGGTGGGCGCCCGCGTGATCGGCACCGGCCGAGCTGACGACCGTGATGTCGCGCTCGGCCTCGGCGCGCACGCGTTCCTCGACCTGGACGCCGACGGTCTGCAGAACGTCGGCGAGGTGGACGTGGTGTTCGACGTCATCGGCGGCGACATCCTCGCGCGATCGACCGAACTGGTACGCCCGGGCGGCACCGTCGTCACCATCGCCGTGCCACCTACCGTGCAGCCCAAGGACGGACGAGCCATCTTCTTCGTCGTCGAACCTGATCGCGCCCGGCTGACCGACCTCGCCGAGCGCGTGCGGGCCGGACGGCTCAACCCCATCGTCGGCGCCGTACGGCCGCTTTCCGAAACGGTCTCCGCGTTCGCCCGCCGCCGCCGCATGCCCGGCAAGACGATCATTCAGGTCGCCGACGAACAGTAAGTATGTGATCAGTGTGCGGATCGCCGCCGGTGTACTGATCGCCGGCACGGCGACCGATGGTTTCCTCGACCTCCGCATTCCGCCCGTTGGCGAACGAACTGCGTGCTGGCGGCGGCGAGGCCTGCGCAGGCGGATACTCGCCGGAGCGGCAATGCCGAAGCAGGACCATCGCAGCGCGGTTGCCCGGGGTTCATCCACATCGGGCGTATGCGTCTGCACCCCGCGCTGCAGCTCCACGTCTGCCTGGATTGGAGAGGGCGCGGCGTCCTGTTCCCAAGCAGTGCTCGATGACTCTGAACCGACGTCGACCGCTTCCTATATCGCCTGGTGGGGGAGTCTGAGCAGCTCAGGGCGATAAGAACCGGTGTGGTGTTGAGCCTTGCATTGGGAGCGGAGTGGGCGCAGGCCGGCAAAGTTGTCAACGTAGCGAAGTGCCCACCCAGGCGTACAACAGAGCCTCGACACCGAACTTGATTCATAGATACCTTTTCTGCGGCGGTTTCCGTGCGGCTTGAGGAGGCTCCATGTCGCGACGGTGGATCACGAGGTCCGTTCTCATTGGTGCGATGGTCACCGGTGCGCTCGGACCG
This sequence comes from Micromonospora sp. WMMD812, assembly GCF_027497215.1. Lineage (NCBI taxonomy): Bacteria > Bacillati > Actinomycetota > Actinomycetes > Micromonosporales > Micromonosporaceae > Micromonospora > Micromonospora sp. WMMD812. The sequence continues at coordinate 6,887,181 of NZ_CP114904.1, forward strand.
GTGACCGAGGCTCCGGCCGCCGCAGCCGCGCTGCCGTCGGGGTTCCAGGAGCAGATCGTGTTCAGCGGGCTCTCCGAGCCGACCGACCTGGAGTTCTCTCCCGACGGCCGGGTTTTCGTCGCCGAAAAGGGTGGCCGAATCAAGGTCTTCGACGACCTCGCCGACACCACACCGGCCGTGTTCGCCGATCTGTCGACCAACGTGCACAACATGTGGGATCGCGGCCTGCTCGGGCTCGCGCTGCCGCCGAACTTTCCCACCAGCCCGTGGGTGTACGTCCTCTACACCTACGACGCGCCGCCGGGGCAGACCGCACCGGTCTACCGCGACGACTGCTCAGGGGTCAGCGGTGGCGCCAACGGCGGACGCTGCGTCGTCACCGGGCGCCTGTCCAAGCTGCAGGCCGCGGGCAACGTGATGACCGGCAGCGAGCAGGTGCTCATCCACGACTGGTGCCAACAGTTTCCCAGCCACTCCGTTGGCGACGTCGGGTTCGGCGCGGACGGCATGCTCTACGTCACGGGGGGAGACGGGGCCAGCTTCGGCGCGGTCGACTACGGGCAGCAGGTCGGGTCGCTCAACCCGTGCAACGATCCGCCCGGCGGTGCGATGAGCCCGCCGAATGCGCAGGGCGGCGCGTTGCGTACGCAGGACCTGCGCACCACGTCCGACCCGACTACGCTCGACGGCGCGGTGCTGCGGCTGGACCCGACAACCGGCGCCGCTGCTGCCGACAACCCGCTGATCGGCTCGGCGGACCCCAACGCACGCCGGATCGTCGCGCACGGTCTACGCAACCCGTTCCGGCTGACGATGCGCCCGGGCACCAACGAGGTGTGGATCTCGGAGACCGGCTGGACCGCGTGGGAGGAGATCAACCGCCTGGTCAACCCCACCGCGGGGGTGACCAACTTCGGCTGGCCCTGTTATGAGGGCACGCCGCGGCAGCCCGGGTACGACAGCGCGAATCTCGCCGTGTGCGAGGACCTGTACGCCGCAGGCGCCGGGGCGGTCGCCGCCCCCTACGTCGCGTGGAATCACAGCAGCCAACTGGTGCCGGGAGAGGCCTGCCCCACCGGCGTCTCATCCTCGACCGGGGTCGCGTTCTACCCGACCGGCGGTGGGCCCTACCCCGCCGCGTACCGTGGTGCGGCTTTCTTCGCCGACTACTCGCGAAAATGTATCTGGGCGATGCTGCCGTCGACGCCGGGCGGCCTGCCGAGCCCGTCCAACATCATCACGTTCGGATCGGGCGTCGCCAGCCCCGTCGACCTTGAGGTCGGACCGGGCGGCGAGCTCTACTACATTGACCCCGGCGGGACGATCCGGCGGATCCGGTACTTCCCGGGCAACCAGCCCCCGACCGCCGTGATCAACGCGGCGCCTACCCGTGGTCCGGCACCGTTGACGGTCGCCTTCCACGCGACCGGCTCGACCGACCCTGACCCGGCCGACGACGGGCACCTGACCTACCAATGGGACTTCACCAACGACGGAACGACCGACTCAACCGCGCCGAGCCCGACGTTCACCTACACTGCCGCCGGAACACACACGGCCAGGCTGACCGTCACCGACACGCTCGGAGCCATCGATACGGCCACGGTCACCATAACCCCGGGCAACGACGCGCCGATGGCGGTTATCGATACTCCGACCATGGGGACGACCTGGCGGGTCGGCCAGACGATCAATTTCTCCGGGCACGCCACCGACGCGCAGCAGGGCACGCTGCCGACGTCGGCCCTGACGTGGCACCTGCGCATGCAGCACTGCTCCGCGCCGGGCAACTGCCATGCCCACTTCCTACAGGACTGGACGGGCGTCGCGAGCGGATCTTTCGTCGCACCGGACCACGAGTACCCGTCCTACCTGGAACTCGAGCTCGTCGCGACGGACGCGGACAACGTGACGCACAGCGTCGTCCGCCGGCTCGATCCGCGAACGGTGCAGCTCACCTTCACGAGCCGCCCGCTCGGACTGCAGCTGACCGTCGGGTCGTCGTCGCAGGCGACGCCGTTCGCGCGCACGGTCATCGAGGGTTCGACGAACAGCGTGTCGGCGCCGTCGCCACAGCGCCTAGGTGGTAGCACGTACACGTTCGCCAGATGGGACGACGGTGGAGACCCGTCGCAGGTTATTACCGCGCCCACGTCGGCGACCACCTACACGGCGACCTACACCGGGCAGCCAGACGCCAATCTGGCGTTGAACAAGCCCGCGTCCGGGGACAGCCAGTGCGCGCCGGCCGAGGGGCCGGGGAAGGCTGTCAACGGTGGCTGGACCGGCGGCTTGTCGGACAAGTGGTGTTCCACGGGCGCCGGTAAGTGGCTGCGCGTTGATCTCGGGTCCACGGCGAACATCAGTCGGTTCGTGGTGCGTCATGCTGGCGCCGGTGGCGAGTCCACGAGGTTCAACACGCGCGCGTTCACCATCGAGGTGAGCGGTGACGGCACTACGTGGACAAGGGCCGTGACCGTGGCCGCGAACACGGCGAACGTTACTACCCACGATGTGACCGCGGTCGGCCGCTACGTCCGGCTCAACGTCACGACGCCGACGCAGACCAGCGATCCCGCGGCCCGCATCTACGAGCTGGAGGCGTACGGCGGGGTCGGGTCGCCGCAGCCGGACGTCAATCTGGCGTTGAACAAGCCCGCGTCCGGGGACAGCCAGTGCGCGCCGGCCGAGGGGCCGGGGAAGGCTGTCAACGGTGGCTGGACCGGCGGCTTGTCGGACAAGTGGTGTTCCACGGGCGCCGGTAAGTGGCTGCGCGTTGATCTCGGGTCCACGGCGAACATCAGTCGGTTCGTGGTGCGTCATGCTGGCGCCGGTGGCGAGTCCACGAGGTTCAACACGCGCGCGTTCACCATCGAGGTGAGCGGTGACGGCACTACGTGGACAAGGGCCGTGACCGTGGCCGCGAACACGGCGAACGTTACTACCCACGATGTGACCGCGGTCGGCCGCTACGTCCGGCTCAACGTCACGACGCCGACGCAGACCAGCGATCCCGCGGCCCGCATCTACGAGCTGGAGGCGTACGGCGGGGTCGGGTCGCCGCAGCCGGACGTCAATCTGGCGTTGAACAAGCCCGCGTCCGGGGACAGCCAGTGCGCGCCGGCCGAGGGGCCGGGGAAGGCTGTCAACGGTGGCTGGACCGGCGGCTTGTCGGACAAGTGGTGTTCCACGGGCGCCGGTAAGTGGCTGCGCGTTGATCTCGGGTCCACGGCGAACATCAGTCGGTTCGTGGTGCGTCATGCTGGCGCCGGTGGCGAGTCCACGAGGTTCAACACGCGCGCGTTCACCATCGAGGTGAGCGGTGACGGCACTACGTGGACAAGGGCCGTGACCGTGGCCGCGAACACGGCGAACGTTACTACCCACGATGTGACCGCGGTCGGCCGCTACGTCCGGCTCAACGTCACGACGCCGACGCAGACCAGCGATCCCGCGGCCCGCATCTACGAGCTGGAGGCGTACGGCGGGGTCGGGTCGCCGCAGCCGGACGTCAATCTGGCGTTGAACAAGCCCGCGTCCGGGGACAGCCAGTGCGCGCCGGCCGAGGGGCCGGGGAAGGCTGTCAACGGTGGCTGGACCGGCGGCTTGTCGGACAAGTGGTGTTCCACGGGCGCCGGTAAGTGGCTGCGCGTTGATCTCGGGTCCACGGCGAACATCAGTCGGTTCGTGGTGCGTCATGCTGGCGCCGGTGGCGAGTCCACGAGGTTCAACACGCGCGCGTTCACCATCGAGGTGAGCGGTGACGGCACTACGTGGACAAGGGCCGTGACCGTGGCCGCGAACACGGCGAACGTTACTACCCACGATGTGACCGCGGTCGGCCGCTACGTCCGGCTCAACGTCACGACGCCGACGCAGACCAGCGATCCCGCGGCCCGCATCTACGAGCTGGAGGCCTACTCGTAAACCTGAATTCCAATGTGCGACTTCCTGTCGCGCGAACCGACTGAGTGCGATGGCGCCCCGCGGCATCGAACGAGTGAGGCCTACGCGTTCGCATCTCCCCGACGAGTGCTGGCCCATAGCGTGCGGGGTGTGAACAGGGTGCGCCTGCCTCGCCGGCTGCTGCTCACCGGAGCTGGTTCGGCCGCTGTGGCCGCGCTCACTGCCTGCACCGGCCAAGCGGCCGTGCCCACGTCGGCGCCGACCAGCGGCGCCGTTCGGCCCCCCGCCGGGCGGGCGGATGAGACGGCGCTCCGGCGGAAGATCGCCAGCCTGTTGGTCGTGGGCTTCCGCGGAGACCGCGTGAATCACAACGACTGGATTGTCAGGGCCATCCGAGCGGGTCTCGGTGGGGTAATTCTGTTCGACCGCGACCTGGAGACCAAGTCCGAGCGCAACATCCGCTCTCCGCAACAGGTCACCGCTCTGATCAATGACCTCAAGGGCGCCTCGCCGGGCCGGCTCATCGTGTCGATCGATCAGGAAGGGGGCCGAACGACCCGGCTCAACCCCAGCAACGGCTTCCCGGCAACGAAGTCGCAGGCCGAGATCGGCGCGGAGAACTCTCTTACGGCGACACGTGATTGGGCGCGAGGGCTTGTCGCGAGCCTCACCCGGATCGGTGTCAACCTCAACTACACGCCAGTTGTGGACCTGAACGTCAACCCCGAGAGCCGGGCGATCGGGAAACTGGACCGTAGCTTCTCGGCCAATCCCGACGTGGTGGTCAGCAACGCCACCGAGGAGATCCGGGTCCATCGGGCTGCCGGGGTGAAGACCGTGCTGAAGCACTTTCCGGGTTCCGGCAGCGCCGCCGGCAACACCGACTTCGAGGTCGTCGATGTCGGCGACACGTGGCGGCCGATCGAGCTGGAGCCGTTTCGACGACTGATCGAGACTGGCCTCGCGGACTCGGTGATGGCCGCGCACGTGCTGAACAAGCAGCTGGACCCGGACCGGCCGGCGTCTCTGTCGCAGGCGGTGGTGACGAACCTGCTCCGCGGTGATCTTGGCTGGCAGGGGCCAGTGGTCACCGACGACATGCAGGCCGTAGCCATCACCCGCCGCTTCGGCTCCGCAGAGGCGGTCCACCTGGCGCTGCAAGCGGGTGTCGACCTCCTCGTCTTCGCCAACCAGCAGGTGTATGACCCGAACGTCGTCGACAAGACGTTGGACACGGTGGTTTCACTGATCCGTCGAGGCCAGCTCACCGAGGCTCGCATCGACCAGTCCGTCGACCGGGTCGATTCGCTGCGTCCAAAACGCTGACCGTCCGGCGCCGGGCAGCACCGGTGATACCAGGTGTCGCACGGCCTCCAATACGCCGGCCGGGGACGTTGACCGTGCTGAACTGCAGGGTGATGCGCCGCGAGAACGAAGGCAGCCACCGTCGATCACGCGGTTGCGGTGGTTCTCCCCGCTGCAGCCCGGGAACTGAACGCCTTCGCCACCCGCGTCGACACCACACGGATGGCCGTCGCGCTGGCGTGGCTGCTCCAGCGCTCCCCGAACATCCTGCACCTCCCCGGTGCCTCATCCGTTACGCACAAGCGCGAAGACTTCTCCGCCGGTGCCCTGGCCCTGCCCCAGAGGCGCTGACCGAGCTGAACCGCATCGCTTCATGACCGCCGCGCTACACCTCCACGATGCCAGCACCAGCGCCGCATATCAGCAGCGGTCAGATCTGCCGGGCGGACGGTACCGGCGTCAACCGTGAATGATCGAGGCTAAGCGCGGCCAACTGTCCGGTCAGTTTGGTCGTGGTCAGATCGCGGCTGCCCTGGGCCGGACCGTTGCGCGTTACTGGGCGGCAGCTCTCGAGGAGCACCGCCATCGGGCCCGGGCTCGTCGCGCCACCGTTCGATGGTCTGCACCATCCAGAACACGGCAAAGAACGCGGCGACGACGATCTCGAGCAGGAACAGGCTGATCCAGTCGACAAGCCAAAGCAGAATGCCTACGCCGGCAGCCCCTAGCAGGACCCGCGCGAACCATGCGTAGAAGTCCCTGGATCGGGCTAGCGCGCCGGGAACGGCGTTGAGAGTTTCCTGCCGTCCCGGGTCGCGCCGAAGTGCGTTGGCCACTGCCACGACGATGATGCACGCCAGCAGACCGACGGCGGCAATGAAGTGGGCGTTATCAATGAACCAGGCCTTAGACGCCGCGAAAGCACCGGCCCAGCCCCCGTACACGACCACCGTCGCGACGAATGCCCACCGAGGGAACTTCGCCCCAGGCGTCCGCCGGTCCTTGAACGAGTAGAAGAGTACGGCGGCGAGGAGAGCTAGCGCGCCCACGAACAGCAGAGCCACCGTGCTGTTCTCGACGTTTGCCCTGGTCGCCTCGGCCAACGCCCGGACCGTGGGGCAGTCCAGCTTGTCGAGCACCGGACTGTCTGCCTGCTCGCAGGCACGAACCGCCGTCCTATGGTCCGCGCCGCGTGACGTGGGGACGATCGCGACGACGGCCGCAAGCATGCCCCCGAGGTTGAGGAATACGTCTTCTACCTCGTTCGTACCCTTCAGAGCGATCATGCAGGCGCCGAGGGCGATGAGGGCGCCGACGAACATTGCCTGCGCAGGGGTGTAGTAGTAGGCGCTAACGGACGCGAGGAAAGCGCCCGCTTGCAGGCTGTGGTACACGACCGCTGCTCCTAGACCCAGCAGCAGAGCGACCATCGTCGTTCGCAGGTAGCGGTAGGATTTCACCTCAACGTCGGACATCTCGATGCCCCTCGACCGCAGGGAGCGCGCCCGCGTGTACGGATCGTGCACTGAGCAACGTGCGCCTGGCGGGCACGGGCGTCCAGCGTGATGTCGTCAAGCCGACAGCCAACGACATGGGATGTGCGTGAGCCGCTGCCGTGCTGACGGCTGGCTTGCGGATCGTCGGGACGGTCACGGCCCTGCACCGGACCTCGGCAACCGCCTGGTCGTCGCCCGTCACCACCAGACCCCGGCCGCCGCCCCGGGTCCCCGTCCCGGAAGGCTGGACGGCCTGCCGACTGCCCGACGAGGAGATCCGCTCGCTACTCGTCTGGGCGCCGACAAATGTCGGCGGATCGGCGCAGGTGCCATCCGTGCCTGGCTCGCGCCACCACTGACCCGTCGCCGCCGGTCGATGAAACGGGCGAAATCGGTGCGCGCGCGACAATCCTCCGGCGACCATGGGCGGATGGGGCGTGCATCGGAGCCGGCGCAGACCGGGGGGATCATGCGCGGCGAGGAGGACGCCCAGCAGGCCAGCTTCCTGGAGCTGTTCTTCGACCTGGTGTTGGTCTTCGCCCTGGTCGGGGTCGTCAGCCGGATGGTTCCGGACCTTCTCTCCGACAACGTGGGCGCGCGCTGGCTGTCGCTGCTGTACACGGTCGTTCTGGCCCTGCCGTTGCTGTGGCTGTGGACGACCACGGCGTACGTCACCAGCCGGTTCGACTACCGCAACCGCTGGATTCAGCTGCTGGTCCTGGTCAGCGCGTTCGGCCTGCTGATCATGGCGACGTCCCTGTACCAGTTCGAGCAACGCGGCGCCGACTTCGCCGTGGTGTACGTGGTGCTGCACATCGGACGTCCCTTGGTGCTGCGGCCGTTGTTACGGGAGCACGAGAAGGTACGGGCGCTCTACACCCGCCTGGCCATCTGGGCCAGCATCTCGGGCGTCATCTGGCTGGCCGGGGCGGCGATGGGCGGAAACCACCGGTTGGCCCTTTGGTCGATCGCCATCACCGTGGACATGGTCGTGGCGCGGATCAGATGGCCGGTACCCGGCATGGGCCGACCACCGACCAGCGCGTGGGCGATGGCGAGCAGCCGATACCTCCCCGAGCGCTACCAGCAACTTTTGTTGATCGCGCTCGGCGAGACGGTGCTGTCCATCGGCCTCGCCTACGCCAACAACCCCGCCACGCTCGCCGCGAAGGCGGCCCTGGTGGTCACATTCATGACGTCCGTGCTGATGTGGCGGATCTACTTCTATCGCGCGGGCCAGGTGCTGGCCGAGGCGGTCGAGCTGTCGTCGAACCGGGCGGCTGCCGGCGGGATCGTCGGCGTGGCCCATCTGCTCATGGTGCTTGGCATCACCGTGGCCGCGGCTGGCTCAGAGATCGTGTTGGCGCATCCGTCCGGGCCCTCCAAACCGGCCTGGCTCGTGGTCATCCTCGGCGGGCCGGCGCTCTTCCTGTTCGGTCGTAGTCGGCTGGAACGGGTCGTCTTCAACCGGCTCGCCGTGCGCCGGCTCGTCGGTATCGGCGTTCTGGTCCTGCTGGCGCCGCCGCTGTTGTTCGGCCCACCGCTACTCGCGGCCATTGTCGCTGCGGTCGTGCTGCTCGGGGTCGCCGTTGCGGACGCTCGACGCGCCGCCGGCCAGCCACCGGAGGCCCCGTCCCCGTCCGCCTAACAGGGGAGGGCAGCGGCGGGATGATTGAGCTTGAAGACGGTCACCTCTTGGCACGGCGCCTCGATGATCCCGCAACGCGAGTCGCCGCGATGTACTTGCGCCCGAGCAGCGAAAAGCGAGATCATCACGCATGCTCGACCCCTCGCCGAGGACGACCGGACTTCACCGACGGTTTCTACGCCGCATTTCGTGGGTCGTGATCGGGAGATGGCGGCGCTCCGGGGCGCCTTGGCCCGGCCACCGGCGATCGTGCTGGTGGAGGGTGAGGCAGGGATCGGCAAGAGCCGACTGCTGCGAGAGTGGTTGGCCGCGCCGGACCAGCGCACCGCCTTGGTCTCGGTGTGCCCACCGCTTCGCGAGTCGCTGACGTTGGGGCCGATCGTCGACGCGTTCCGTGGGATCGATCGGCCGGTGTCGCGCTTGCGGCTCACCGAGCTCGCCGGTGCGTTACGGGCCCCTGTTCCCTGAGTGGTCCTCGGACCTGCCGCCCGCATTGCCGCCTTTGGACGATGCGAAGGCGGCGCGGCATCGCCTGTTCCGCGCGCTGGACGAGCTGCTCCGGGCTCTGCGTGTCGACGTTCTCGTGCTCGAGGACGCTCACTGGGCCGACGAGGTGACCTTGGAGTTCCTGCTGTTCGTCACCTCCCGGCAGCAATCGGACGGGCCAAGCCTCGTGATCTCCTATCGGCCGGAGGAGGTGGACGTCGGGTCGCTGTTGCTGCGGCTGACGTCCCGGTTGCCCGCTGGCGTGACCCAGCTGAGGATCGCCCTGGCGCCGATGCGGCCCAGCGACACGGCAGCGCTGGTGTCCTCGATGCTGGACGGCAACCCGATTTCGCAGGAGTTCACGGCGTTCATGCACGAGCGGACCGGCGGCGTTCCGCTGGCGTTGGAGGAGTCGGTTCGCCTCATGTGCGACCGCGCCGACCTCGTCTTCCGCGACGGGCAGTGGGTCCGGCTGAAGTTGCGCGAGCTGCAGGTGCCGCCGACGGTGCGCGACTCCACCCGGGAGCGGGTGGGCCGTCTGTCGCAGCAGGGGTTGCGAGCCGCGGCCACGTTGGCTGAGCGGTCATCGGCGGCCACGATCGCGATGACCGCCGGTCTGTCACCAGCTGCGTGTCGAGGCGCTGTCGCGGAGGCGGCCGATGCCGGCGTCCTGGACGGAGACGACCGCGACCGGTGGCGGTTCCGGCATGTGCTGGCCGCCACGGCTGTCTACGAAGCGATCCCGTTGACCTAGCGCAGGCACTTGCACCTGCTGGCCGGCCGGGCGCTGGAGGACATCCATCCGCCGCCTGTCGCACGCCTCGCCCGCCACTTCCGTGAGGCGGGCGAGACGCAGTCCTGGGCGCGGTACGCCGAGCAGGGTGCCGAGCTGGCCATGGCCTCGGGTGACCACACCAAGGCGGTCGATTTGCTGGTCGATCTGTTGTCGTGGGCTGTGTTGCCGCCGGCGGATCGGGCCCGAGTCGCGCGCATCGCCGGAGTAGCCGCACTGGGCCGTCGTGAACCGGTCGACGAGGTCTACCACCGCGTGATCCGTACCTTGCGCTCGGTGCTGGAGACCCCCGGTCTCTCCGCCCGCCAGCAGGCCGAGATCCGCAACCCCCTGGGTCGGCTCCTCATCACCGGGGGTGAGGCGCAGGCCGCACTCAGCGAGCTGGAGCAGGCGGTGGCCAACCTCGACCATGACCCGGTCGAGGCGGCTCGGGCCATGACCTATCTGGGATGGGCCTATGCGGGACCGTGGCCGGCGTCGACTCATCGGCGTTGGCTGGATCGCGCCGGCGAGCTGACCGCCGAGTTCGATTCTCCCGCTGAGCGGTTGAACCTGGCCGGCAACCGAGCCGCGGCGTTGCTCATGCTCGGCGAAGAGGAGGCCTGGGACGTCGTCGCCGGCCTGCCCATCGACGGCGCGACCTCGGCGGAGCGTCTCGACGTGGCCCGCATCCACGCGAATGTCGGGACCGGCGCACTGATCTGGGGTCGGTACGCCGACGCGGAGGAACACCTCGCCGTGGCTATGCGCCGCGGCGACACGCCTGGGCGACCAGTTCGCCAGAGGACTGCGTGGCCGCACGGCGCCTGCGCCTCGCGCCGCCCTCACCGTATGCCGCGCCCTGCTGCTCGCCAAAGCCGGAGACCACGCGCGCGCGGCGACGGCATACGAGCGGGCGGCGCGCGCCTGGAGCGCGCTGCCGCGCCCCTACGACGCCATGCTCGCCCGCGAGCGTCAAGCCGAGGCGCTCATCAGGGCCAGATCGAACAAGGCCGAGAGCTGCTGGCCGCGCAGTACGAGCACCTGTTCCGGCTCGGCGCCCGCGGCGATGCGGACCGTGTCGCACAGCGGCTTCGCGAACACGGCGCCGAGGTCCCGCGATTGTGGCGCGGCGGCCGACGAGGGTACGGCGACCAGCTCTCACCTCGCGAGCTCGACGTGGTCCAGCTGGTCGTCGCCGGCAAGACGAACCGCGAGATCAGCCGGATCCTGGCCAAGTCGCCGACCACGGTGGATCAACAGCTGCGTGCGGCGATGCGCAAGCTGAAGGTGTCCTCCCGGACCGCGCTCGCGGCAAGGCAGTGGAGGCCGGAGTGTTCGCAGAAGAGGACTCCCTCGATGTCTCGTCATGAAAATGACGTATCCGCTGGACAGCTAAGGTCACTCGTCGCCCAGAGCATGACTCCATGATTCATAGCCCCAGGGCGATGCATGCCTGAGCGACCTGTCGCGCGTGACGACTCCGTCACCGAGGACCAGCCAGCACTCGAGCTGTCGCGCGAGCCACGCTTCAGCGCCTCCGACGCCTCCGACGCCTCCGACGCCCGCGGCGCCCGCGACGCCCGCGACGCCGACGGTGCCGACGGTGTCGACGACCACGAGAGCCACGACCCCTACCAGCCCCTGTAGGCCGAAGGACCCCACATGAGACTCAAAGCCCTCGCGGCTTCGCTGGCCGTAGCGGTCGGCCTGAGCATGATCCAGCCATCACCGGCGTCCGCCGCTGAGCCGGATCCCGGCGCGGCCGCCAACAAGATCGCGTCCAACCTGAAGGACCGCTTCCGCACGCAGCCGGCGTCCGACTTCTGGATCACGTTCGGCACCACAGCCGACCTCGGGCCGGCGAAGAGAATCGCCGACTGGACCGCTCGTGGTCAGTTCGTCTACGACGCGCTGACCGCGGCGGCAAAGGACTCCCTGGCATCCGTCTCCACCGAGCTCGACCGGGCAGGCGTCAAGTACACCTCCTACCCGATCGCCAACACCGTGCTCGTCAAGGGGGGCACCGAGAAGCTTGCCCTCAACGTGGCCTCGAGGGTGCAGGTCGCCGAGATCCACGCGACGCCGCAGGTCGCGCTGGTCGAGCCCGTGGACGAGAAGATCCCCGCTGACCACGCGGCCCGCCCCACCGCCCCGAAGGCCGCCGCCGAGGCCGCCGCCGCCACGTGGGGTCTGGACGCCATCCACGCTCCCCAGGCCTGGGCCATGGGCGCTACCGGCGCGGGCATCACCGTGTCCAACCTCGACTTCGGGCGTCCAATTCGACCACCCCGCCCTGATGCACCAGTACCGCGGCACGAAGCCCGACGGCACCGTCAACCACAACTACAACTGGATGGCCACCCGGGGCACGTGCACGGGCGCGCCGTGCGACGACAACGGACACGGCACGCACACCATGGGCACCATGGTCGGCGACGACGGCACCAACCACGTCGGCGTCGCCCCGGACGCGCAGTGGATCGCGACAAACGGCTGCTGCGACAGCACCGGCGTCGAGTCGCTGCTCCGGTCGGGCTGGTGGCTGCTCGCCCCGACCGACGTCCACGGGAGCAACCCCGACCCGTCCAAGCGCCCCCACGTCATCAACAACTCGTGGGGCCAAACCGTCGAGCACAGCTTCGACGACTTCTTCCAGGCCATCGACGAGCCTGGAGCGCCGCGGGCATCTTCAGCGTCTGGTCATCGGGCAACACCACGCCGTACGCCGCCTGCGACACCGTCTCCTCGCCCGGCTCCGCCGAGAGCGCCTACTCCGTCGGCGCCTACGCGGCGGACGGCACGCTCGCGTCGTTCTCCCGCAAGGGCGAGGGTGAAGGTGGCCGGATCAAGCCCGAGATCTCCGCTCCCGGCGTGACCGTCCGGTCCTCCTACCCGAACAACAGTTACACCGAGATGTCCGGCACCTCGATGGCGGCACCCCACGTCGCCGGCGCCGTCGCCGACCTGTGGAGCTATGACCCGACCCTCATCGGGCAGGTCGAGCAGACCCGCCGCCTGCTCGCCGAGTCGGCCGTCGACGTCGACGACACCGAGTGCGGCGGCACCGCCGAGGCCAACAACAAGTACGGCGAAGGCCGACTCGACCTCGTCCGCCTGCTCGAGCTCGCGCCTCGGCAGGGCGGCACCCTCACCGGTGTCGTCACCGCCAACGGCGCCCCGGTCCCCGCCGCCGAGGTGACGATCAGTGGGCCGTTCAGCCGGTCGATCGGAACCGACAAGGACGGCCGGTTCACGACGATCCTCCCGGTCGGCGACTACCAGCTCAGCACCAAGGTCTTCGGCTACCTGACCGCGACCGCCAACGTCACGATCTCCTTCGGCCAGGACACCTCCGTCAAGCTGCCGCTCACGGCCGCCGCGAAGCACGACATCAGCGGCCGGGTCGTCGACGACAAGAAACAGCCCGTCCAGAACGCCGACGTGTCCGTCAAGGACACGCCGCTGAAGCCGGTACGCACCGATGCCAACGGCGCGTTCACGATCAGCGGTGTCCCCGAGGGCGGGTACACACTGACCATCAAGCCCAACGCCTGCTTCTCGCCCGCGACCGTCCCGCTGACCGTCGGCGCGCAGAACGAGTCGCCCGAGATCCCCGTCGGGCTCGTCGTCGGCAAGGGCGGCTACAGCTGCGCCGTCTCCGAAGGCGAGTACCTGCGCGGCACCGACCCGGTCGCGTTCACCAGCGGCGTGTGGGCGACGGTGAAGCTGCCGTTCCCGGTCGCGCTCTACAACGGCAGCCACGACACCCTCGGTATCAGCCTGCGTGGCGTGATCTCCCCGGACACCACGACCGGACCCGGCAGCGGCGGTGCGGGCGTGTTCCCGTTCTACGTCCAGACCCCCGTCGAGTTCGCCCCCGGCGGGGGAGTCTTCACGGCAGCCACCAAGGTCAGCGGTGAGGACGCGTTCGTCGTCGAGTTCCGCAACGCCAAGCTCTGGGCCTATCCGACCCGGTCGGAGTACACGGAGCCGGTCAGCTATTCGGCCACACTCACCCGCTCCGGCACCGTGATCCTCGGGTACGGCGACGGCACCGGGACCGACGACCCGGTGACCGCCGGCGCCCACGCCGTCACCGGCATCCAGGGCTGGGCCGGCGTCGACGGCATCCGGTTCTCCGACAGCGCCCCGCTGTTGCGCGACGGGATGGTCGTCACCTACGACATGCCTGACTTCGGGTACCTCGACGCGACCGTCGTCGACAAGAACGACGGGCTACCGGTGGCCGGGGCCAAGGTCTCCTTCACGAACAAGTCTGGGCTCGTCGAGGCCGTCACGACCAACGGCACCGGCATCGTGCATCGCCAGCTTCCGGTCGGCGACTACACCATGACCGTCGACGCGCCGGACTACACGACCGCGGCATACCCCTTCTCCCTCGACAAGCTCTACGCCGAGGCCAAGATCGACGCGCGTCTGACCACGGGTGTCGCCGGCCTGAAGGCCGACGGCCTCGACGCGCTGTTGGGCACCGACCAGAACGGTGTGGGCTCGCTGACGCTGACCAACAACGGTTCCGCCCCCCTCACCTACGACCTGGGCGAGGCCGCACGCCACCCCGAGCTTGACGCCGCCGGCGCCACCGGGCGCACCGGGACGGGTGCGGCCAGCACGATCGACCTCACCGCCTGGAAGACCGGCGCGAGCGGCATGAAGCCGTCGAGCGTCGACGGCAAGGCTGCGACGGCGAAGGCCGCGGAAGCACAGGCGGCTGGCAAGGTCGGCACGACCTCCGGCGGAGTCGTCATCGCCCGGATCGCCATCCCGGGTCAGATCGACAAGAAGGAGCCCACCGGCATCGGGTACGACGGCGACGTCTGGGTCCACGACTACAACGCGCGGACCAACACCGCCTACACGGTGACGGGCAAGCCGACCGGGAAGGTCTTCGACGCGTCGTGGAACCCCGCGTACCGGGCGTTCGACATGGCGCTCGACACCAAGACCGGTGACATGTGCCAGATGGAGGACAGCCCGGCCAGCTACATCCACTGCTTCGACCGGGAGACCGGGAAGGAGACCCGGCAGATCAAGGGCGACTGGTCCACGCTGCAGCTGACCGGACTCGCCTACGACCCGGCGGAGGACGTGTTCTACGTCGGCGGCCGGGCGAACGGCATGATCGGAACCGTGGCCGGGACGTCGCACGACAACCTGGGTGCGCTGCTGTCCTTCTGCGCCCCGCCGCTGCCCGAGGTGATGGGCCTGGCCTACAACCAGGCGTCCGACACCATCTGGTACACCGACCTCACCTCGAACAGGCCCACCCGCCTGCTGCAGGTCGACCCCGACGACTGCTCGCTGGTGAACGCGTGGTGGTTCCCGGGCCAGAAGGCGGGCCAGGGCGGCGGCCTCGAGACCGACTCGACCGGGGCGCTGTGGGCGGCGGACCAGGTCGCCGACGACATCGTGCTGGTCGACGTCGAGGACGACCTGCTCACCGACCTGCCGTGGCTGTCGCTCTCCTCGACCGGCGGCACCCTCGCCCCGGGTCAGTCGACGACCGTCAAGGTGTCGATCTCCTCGAAGGGCGTCAAGCCCGGAGTCCTCGGCGCGAACATCGTGGTCAGGTCCGACTCCGGACGCCAGTCCAAGACCTACGTCCCGGTGACGCTCACGACCACGAAGTACCAGGTCGGCGGCAACGCCGGCGGCCCATCGTTCACCGACGGTTACGGCTACACCTGGTCCGGCGACCAGGCGTCCCGCAACGGGGCGTGGGGCTATGAGGGGAAGACGAAGGTCACCTCCACGAAGGCTCGGATCGACGGTACGACGGACGACACCCTGTTCCAGTCGCAGCGCACCACGCACGACAAGCAGTTGTTCTACCGCTTCCCCGACGCGCCCAAGGGCACCTACGCGATCGATCTCGGGTTCGCCGAGATCGAGAAGGTGGCCAAGGGCAAGCGGGTGTTCGACGTTCTCGTGGACGGAACGCTGACGGAGTACGCGTACGACCCGGCCGCGGCCGTGGGGCCGAACACCGCCGACTGGCGCACCGCCGTCGTGAAGCACGAGGGCGGTCCGCTGACGGTGGAGCTGCGGGGTTCGAAGGGCCTGAAGGCCCCGACCATTGCCGCGCTGCGTGTGACGCTCGACCCGCGCGCAGACGCGGCGGAGCCGGAGCCCGAGCCCGAGCAACCGGAGCCGGGCCCCGTGCCGGTGGCCCCCGCCGGTCGCTCGTACTCGATGAAGGTGACCGACGGGCTCTACCGCCAGGGCACGGAAGAGTCCGGGTGGCACGGCGATGACGTCTGCGGCGTGCTGTGGTTCGATTCCAGCTTCCTGTTCCCGTTCTACGACACGGCCTGGGACGGCGTGTGTGTGACGACGAACGGCCAGCTGATCTTCGACCAGGCCAGCGCCGTGGGGAACAACACGGAGCTGCCCTCGCCATACACGTTCGACGCGATCTATCCGCTCTGGGACGACCTCGTCGTCGACGACCAGGCGGACATCTACTTCGGCACCACCGAGGTGGACGGCCTGGCCGCTGAGGTCATCGAGTGGCGCAACGCCACCTTCTACAGCGACAACGCGGCCCGGGTGAGCTTCTCGGTCACCCTGATCGCGGACGGCCGCATCCAGATCGGGTACGGCGACGGCGTCGGCGGCGACAACCCCCTCACCCGCGGGTCGTCGGCAACGGTCGGCGTGGAGAGCCTGACGCGCAACCCCGCGAGCCAGTACTCCTTCGACCAGCCCATCCTGAAGGCCGGCCTGGGCCTGGAGTTCACCCTTCCGGCCGCGGGCACGATCGAGGGCACGGTCACCGACAAGAACGACGGCAAGCCGATCGAGGGCGCGATCGTCACGCTCACGGGGCCGAGCGGTGAGCGGGTCATCACGACCGACGCGAAGGGCCGGTGGAAGGCCCAGGCGCTGGTCGGCGAGAACACCGTGCAGGTCGGGGCGCCGAACTACGTCACCGCCAACCACTCCGTGACCATCGGCAAGAAGGATCAGGCCGAGGTGGTCGACACGGCGTTGACCATGGGCGTCGCCACTGTCACCGGAGGTGGCTCCGCCTGGCTCCTCGACTAGGGCCAGAAGGCGACGGCCGACGTGACCGTCACCAACACCGGCTCCGCCCCGCTCGAGGTGCGGATCAGCGAGCAGAAGCGCACCAGCGACGGCGGGCACGAGACCGCCGACCTTCCGTGGCTGACCCTCACGGGCGCGGCCGCAACCGGCACGGTCACGCTCGCGGCCGGCAAGTCCACCACGGTCACGGCGACGGCCGACAACGCCGGCGTCGAGCCCGGTGTGCTCGTCGGGGACGTACTCGTGGCGTCGAACGCCGGCAAGGGCGAGACCCAGCTCAAGCCGGTCCGCCTGGCGACCTCGGCCTACTGGAAGGGCGTCGACGTGGGCGGATCCGGGCACGTCGGTGCCGACGGCTTCGTCTGGTCGCCCGACCAGGAGCTCGGCAGGCGGCCGTGGGGCTACGTCGGCGGCAAGGCGCGTGCCACCAAGGCCGACATCGCCGGCACCAAGGAAGACGCGCTGTTCCGCACCCAGCGGACCGGCGACACGTTCAGCTACGTGTCCAGGAACGCCCCCGCCGGGACGTACCGGATCGGCCTCGACTTCGCGGAGATCGAGAAGGTCAAGGCCGGCAAGCGTGCCTTCGATGTTCTGGTCGACGGCAAGCCCGTGCTCCACGACCACGACGTGCAGGCGACGGTGGGCGCGCTGACCGCGGACATGAACACGGTCACCGTCGAGCACGCCGGTGTCGATCTGAAGATCGAGCTTCTCCGTGAGAAGGGCGAGGACGCCCCGATCCTCAATGCCCTGAGGGTCCAGGAGGACCCGCGCCTATGAGATAGCCGAACGGGTCCGCCAGCAGTGGTCAGAGCCTCCTCGGAAAAGGGATTGCCGTGGAGGCTCTGACCGCGACTACCGACTTTGCGGCTTTGGTTGTCACAGCAATGTCCCGTGACGGACCGGCGGCTGCCGGCCACCGGGGTATGGCTGGCGTGTTGAAGAGCTTGTTCCGAGTTTGCCGGGTGTGGGACGGGCCGGCCGGAACTGGAGAGTGCCCGTCCCGGCCGGCTATCGATTCAGGTCACCTGGTCAGGAGTGGTTGCCAGCCGTCGCGGTAGCGCAGGCCGCGAGGCTGGAGCCGGATCTGGTCGTGCGCTGTTCCCGAGACCGGCTCGGTTCGTACCGCTTGG
Source organism: Micromonospora sp. WMMD812 (assembly GCF_027497215.1). Classification (NCBI taxonomy): domain Bacteria; kingdom Bacillati; phylum Actinomycetota; class Actinomycetes; order Micromonosporales; family Micromonosporaceae; genus Micromonospora; species Micromonospora sp. WMMD812. The sequence goes on from NZ_CP114904.1 coordinate 6,905,001, forward strand.
GGCCGTTCCACCACGACGCAGACGTCCTCGCCGGGCCACCACCAGCCGCAGGAGCGGGCCAGGCCGGCCCAGGCGTCGAGGTGTTCGGCTTCGTCTGGCCCGTAGCTGGCAAGGCCGAGTCGATGCAGCACGTCGTAGTAGGCGATCCATGACGCGTCCTGCTGCCCGTACCAGCACACGGGTACCGGAGCGTCGCCCGCGAGGGCCGCACGCACGGGTAGGTAGTACCCGTGCGCGAGGCTCCGGTGCAATGCCGTGCGTACGCCTTGGTGTAGCACGACAGCGAGCGGAACTCCGCTGTCGAGCGCGTGCAGCGGTGCCAGTTCGGGCCAGGGTTCCTTGGTCTTGCTCATGCGCACGGGTGACAGTTCGGGGTCGGTGTGAGTGACGCCCGCACTCAGCGCGCCGCGCAACTGGGAGGCGATCATGGCGATGCTGCCTGCCAGTGGTGGTGTCCCACGGGGCCGAGGGTCCCGGATGCGCTCGTAGAGTTGGTCGAGGGTGGGCCAGCCGGTGATCAGCGGGCGTGCCTTGTCCGGCGAGTCGACCCATTCGAGCCGAGGCCGGGGCCGGGATGCCCTGGCGTAGATCGCGGTCAGGCACCGCTCGGCGGTCGACTTGTCAGCCGGCTGTGTGGACAGGGCGTGGTCGAGCCATTCCTGGCGGATTCGGATGGCCTGCTGCCACAGGTCGTGAGGGCTGCCGCTGCGAACGGCCTGTGGAGGTTTCGCGGCGTCGTTGCGCCGCGCGGGGGCGCTCACAGCGCCAGGGCGTCGCCGCCCTTCCGGTACGAGATCATGGAACGACTATGGCCCACAACGCGGCGCCGACGCAAGGCGGTTCCCCACCTGGGCGGTTCAGTCAGAAGACGATGCCATTGCGCATGCGCAGACCCTGGTCGGGCGTTACGCGGCACCGGTCAGCCAAGGGCGGGGTGCGCGGATCTGCCGCTAGGCCCGCCGCACTGAAGGTCACAACTGGATGATCCTGTGGCAGCTCCAGCCCACCCAGCAGGTCGGTGACGCAGCAGCTCGCCCGGATCTCGCAGCCCGGTATGAGACCGAGCACCGCGCAGCACACCTCCACCAGGCACCCGCACCCGATGTCCGCACGTGGGGGAACGTCGCCGGAGACGTTCGGCGCCCGAGGAGATATCGATGAGGGTGTAGCCAGGGTTTGCCGGGGGCAAGAATCCGCACATGGAGGAAACGGCAGCGGGCGGGGACGGACTGCTCGGCCGGCGGTATCGAGCCGGCGGGTCGGACGGGGCGCGGCTGGTGGCACCAGTGTCGGCTGGCTGCGCGTGATGCGGCTGGGATATCGCCTGCTCGCGGTGGCGCTCGGGGCGGTGGCGCTCGGCGCAGTCCTGGACGCTCACCCCGCCTTCGCCGATCCCCCGTTGCCGTTGCCGACCAGCCTCCGGCCGGCGGAGGCCACTACGTCGACGAAAGTCGAAGAGCCTTCGTTGCCTGACGTGGTCGAGGCGCCGCTTGCCATCGCCCCGCCTCTGCCGTCGGCGATTCCTGTGCCCCCGCCGTCGGCCAAGCCCTCCATCGCCGTACCAACTCGGTCGCCCCGCACACGGCCGTCGTCATCGCCGCTCACCGCACCATTGGCGTCCGCTTCCCCGACCGCACGCGCCACCTCGCCGCCACCGCGGTCACCGTCGACCTTCGTGACAGCGGCAGTGTCCCGTGGTGGCCCACACGGCACTGCCGAGGGTAAGGCAGCGGACCGAGCGCAGACGACCATTGCTGCTGTCACAACGCCGACGTCCGGCCCTCCCGCCCGTCCCACCTCGGGACTACCGACGCTCGCGCTGGCACTCGCGTCCGGGCCTGTCGGCACCGGTACCGGCGGAGTCGACGCACCGACGTCCGCAGCTGAAGGTCCACCGTCCATCTCGCCGCCGTGCCGAGGGTTCACAGTCGATGCCGTCGACAAGAGTGCTGCCGGCCGGCCCGTGGAGCGGGGCCCTCCACCGCCACGACAACTCCTGATCACCCACCCGCGTCCCCGACGTTGATCAGGAGAAGTCATGGAGATAGCCGTTATCTGGATCCCCGCCGACATCGAGCCGTCGGAGCCCGCCGTTGCGGTGTGTCTTGTGCACCTTCGCCGACATGCCTACCGGTTGAAGGGAATCATCCGGGCACCGTGGGAGACCGTCGAGCAGGCGATGGTCGACGGGGAGGTGGACGTGGTCGTGATCGCCGACCTCGCCCACCTGCCGCCGGACCGGTCACCCCGAATCGAGGTCGCCACCAGCCCGGCCTCATCGGCCGGCGCAAGCCGACCGGTTCCCGGCCCATAATTCGACGGGCACGACGAAGCGCCCCTTCCGCGCCGGACGGGGCGCTTCGTCGTATCAGGGCGACCCGTGTCGCATCGACTTGCACCGCGTGGCACCCCGGTCAGGGAGCGGGCCACCGATTTAGCGGGCGGATTCGGTCGACTGGCGCTCGGCATTGATCCGGAGGAGTCCTTCGATCCCGTGGAGGAAGGTCTCGGACACCAACGCGGGGTCGAAGAGGCATCCGGCTGCCATGGCGCCGTCGCGGAGCAGGACGAAGTGGCGCGCGGCGCGATCCGCCGTTTCCTGGTGGACCTGCGTCATCAGCATGGTGAGCGTGTCCAGGAACCATTGCCGGTGGGCGATGATCTCCTGGTGCACGGGATGGTCGGTGTCGGGATACTCCGCCGCGGCGTTGAGAAAGGCGCATCCGCGGAATCCAGGGGACTGGATGCCCTGAGCGATGGAGTCGGCAATGGCCAGGAGGCGGTCGACCGGTGATGGGCTGGTGGCGATGGCCGCATCGACGGTGCCGCGCTCCATCTGATGGACTTCCCGCAGGTAGGCGAGTATGAGGTCTTCCTTGCTGGGGAACTGCCGGTAGAAGGTCGCCCGGGTCACTTTCGCCTCGGAGATGATCCGGTCAACGCCGACGGAGTGGATGCCCTCGGCGTAGAAGATCCTGGTTGCCGTGCGGAGAAGCCGGAGTCGTGCCTCAGAGGGCCGGGTGCCCGGTTCGGTGCGCGCCATACACCCATCCTAGCGGATAGAACGTTCGGTCTGACGCTCGAGCGGCCTCAGTTCAGCAGCCCCACCTTTCCCTGCGGTGGATGTCCGCCGCAGAAAGGGTGGTGGCGGTCGCCGAGGTCCGTTTCGATGCGGCGGAGTGTCGTGCTGGTCTCGGCGGGCTCGTCGACCGGCCGTCCTTGTCGCCGGCCACCGTGAGGTTCACGGACTGCGGCTGAGCAGGCAGGCGCGAGGACCTTCCCACCCAGAGGTAGAACGTTCCGTCTTGACATCGCGGTGAGAGGCTGAGAGGGTTGGGAGAGATAGAACGTTCGGTCTCGTTGCCTGGAGCTGGCAATCCCAGGCCAAACGGGACGAAGCGTTCGATCTCCCCTACGCCTCCACTGGAAGGGTCACCGTGACCACCATTGCTGCTTCGCCCGGCATCTCCCAGACTGCTTCCGCACTGCGGCGGCTGTACTTCACCCGCTTCGCGTTCGCCATCGTGTGGGCAATCGTGACGATCGCGACCGCCAAGGAGATCAGCCCACTCGCGGTGGTGCTCTTCGTGCTCTACCCGCTGTTCGACGCGGGCGCCGCCGTCTACGACCTTCGCTCGTCGCGCGCCACCGGCTCGCCGGGCCTGCTGTACGTGAACATCGCGGTCAGCCTGATCACCGCCGTCGGCGTCGGTGTCGCCTGCGCGTCCGGCATTCCGGCGGTGCTGCGGGTGTGGGGCGCCTGGGCGATCGTGGCCGGGCTGGTTCAGCTGATCGTGGGCGTCACTCGTCGCAAGATGGGCGGGCAGTGGCCGATGATCATCAGCGGAGGCATCTCGGTGCTGGCCGGCGGGTCCTTCATCGCCGCTGCTTCCGCGGACCACCCGTCGCTGACCAACGCGGCCGGCTACGCCATTCCCGGCGCCATCTTCTTCCTCGTCGCCGCCTTCCGCCTCGGCCGCAGCGCGAAGGGCAACTGACATGACCGTCACCGAGTACGACGTCGTCGTGATCGGCGCGGGCCCGGTCGGGGAGAACGTCGCCGACCGAGTGGTGCGGGGCGGTCTGACGGCCGCGATCGTCGAGCGGGAGTTGGTCGGCGGGGAGTGCTCGTATTGGGCGTGTATGCCGACCAAGGCGTTGCTGCGTAGTGCGTCCGCGTTGCGGGCGGCGCGACAGGTGCCGGGTGCCCGCGAGGCGGTGGCAGGTGACCTGGACGTGGCGGCGGTGCTGGGTCGCCGGGACTCCTTCGCGTCGCATTGGAAGGACGACGGGCAGGTGTCGTGGCTCGAGTCGGCCGGGATCGCCTTGTACCGGGGTCAGGGGCGGATCGGTTCCGCCCAGGTCGTCGAGGTGACCGGTGACGACGGTGTCATGACGAGGTTGACCGCGCGGCACGCGGTGGTCGTCGCGACAGGGAGCAGCGCACTGCTGCCGGATATCCCGGGTCTGCGTGAGGCGGCGCCGTGGACCAGCCGCGAGGCCGCCTCGGCCGGGTCCGTTCCGCGCCGGCTCGCCATCCTCGGTGGTGGAGTGGTGGCGACCGAGATGGCAACCGCGTACTCCGCCCTGGGGTCCGCGGTGACGGTGCTCGCCCGCGACGGTGTGCTGCCGCTGGCGGAGCCGTTCGCCGCCGAACTGGTCACGGAGTCGTTGCGGAAAACCGGTGTGTCGGTACAGCTCGGCGCGGAGGCTGTTTCGGTCAACCGCGACGACAGCGGAAACGTCCACCTCGAGACCGCCGACGGCGAGCGGATCGAGGCCGACGAGGTGCTGGTGGCGATCGGCCGTACGCCGAACACTCAGGACATCGGCCTCGACCGCATCGGGCTGGCGCCGGGTGCCTGGCTGGCGGTCGACGACACCTTGCGCGTCGTCGGCGGCGGGGAGTGGCTGTACGCCGCCGGTGACGTGAACCGGCGGGTGCTGCTGACTCATCAGGGCAAGTATCAGGCGCGCGCGATCGGCGACGTGATTGTGGCCCGGGCCAAGGGAGAGAAGGTCGAGGACGGCGAGTGGGGCCGGCACGCGGCCACGGCGGATGAGCGTGCGGTACCGCAGGTGGTCTTCACCGACCCGGAGATCGCGTCGGTGGGGCTGACCGCGGCCGCGGCCGCGGCGGCCGGACTGCGGATCCGGGTCGTGGACTACGACCTGGGCGCCGTTGCCGGATCTTCCCTGCACGCCGACGGCTACAGGGGCCACGCCCGCATGGTCGTCGACGAGGAGCGGAAGGTGATCGTCGGCTTCACCATCGCCGGCCCGGACGTCGCGGAACTTATCCACGCTGCGACGATCGCCATCGTCGGCGAGGTCCCGCTGGACCGACTGTGGCACGCGATCCCCGCATATCCGACCGTCAACGAGGTTTGGCTGCGGCTGCTGGAAACATACGGCCGCTGACGGTGAACCGAGCGCGCTCGTCCGTCGTGGCTCGCGCCGAGACGAGGCCTGCCGTCCGGTCCGCGCGTCCCTGGTGGTGACCGTTCGGCGGCGCGCGGAGCGGACCACCGCCTGGCTATCGTAGGAGGGCGTCGGCCGCTACGGTCGCGTCCCCGAAGCCCGCGGGCGGATGGAGGCGAGGGGCACGCCGGGAGGGGCCCACACAACCCGCTCGGCGGCCGACTCGTTGGTGTGACAAGGAGCGGGCGGAGGCGAACGATGGCGGGGGGACGCGGTGCCGAACTGCTGCGCCCTCCCGCGAGTTCGGGCCGCGCCACGTTCCTGGAACTCTTCTTCGATCTGGCCTTCGTTGTGGCCCTCACCCGGGTCTCGCAACGATTCGCCGACTTGAGCAATGACACTGGCTGGGCGCTTGTCACAGGGTTCGGTCGTACCCTGCTGCTCTTCTTGGCGCTTTGGCTGATCTGGTCGCACACCACCTGGATCACCAGTCGCTACGAACCAGAGCGATCGATCATCCAGGGCGTCGTGGTCGGCACCATGTTCGCCGGCCTGGTGATGGCGGTGACGCTGCCACGCGCCATGGAAGAGCGAGCGCTGCCGTTCGCGGCGGCATACCTGATGGTGATGGTGGTACGGCCGCTGGTGGTCGCCGCCGCGCTGCGTGGCCATCCGCGACGGCTGGTGCCGTTCCGGCTTGCCGCATGGGCTGCCGCGAGCGCGCCGCTCTGGCTGGCCGGCGCGCTGGGCCCGGACCGACTTCGCCTGCCGCTGTGGGCCGCCGCCCTCGCAGTCGACTACCTCGCCTGGGCCCTGGGATGGCCGCTGCCGCGGCTCGGGGCCTCAGCCGTGAACCGCTGGCGGATCGCTGGGACGCATCTTGCCGACCGTTACCAGCAGATGTTTCTCATCGCACTCGGTGAGTCGATTCTGGTCATCGGAATAGTGTTCAGCGGCACCGATTACTCCGCGGAGCGGGCAGCCGCCTTCGGGGTCGCCTTCGCCACCAGCGCGCTGCTCTGGCGGATCTACTTCCACCGCGCCGGTCTGCTGCTGACCGAGGCGCTGGGGCGGGCGGGTATGCCCGGCCGGCTGGGCACGGCGTCGGAACGGACGCATCTGCTGATCGTGCTCAGCGTGCTCGTCACGTCGGTCGGCTACGAGCTGGTGATCGATGATCCGTACGGGCCACCGCGGCCCAGTTGGCTTCTGTTCGTGGTATTCGGTCCAGTGCTCTTCCTCATCGCCCGCATGCGGTTGGAGTACCTGATCTTCGGCCGGGTCTCGCCATCCCAGATGATCGGCTCGGTGGCGCTGCTGCTGTTCACCCCGGCGTTGGCCCGCTGGGCGCCGATGGTCGGGCTGAGCGTGGTGGCCGGAGTGCTGGCCCTGGTCGCGCTGCTCGACGCGCTGCGGAGCCGGCGACGGCCGCAGGACGTTTCCGCCTCGCCGATCGGGCGGGCTTCATCCGGCAATCGCGACCCCGAGGCGTGACCCGCGCGGCCGTGCACAGCGGCCAGCACCGACGAATCCGCGCCGGCCGGCGAACGCAAGACCGTTGACATCAAGGAAGGGCAAGTTGTCGACGACGCCACACTCGCCAGCATCCTGGAAAACCACGGTCGCCTTGCAGCTGCCCGAAACCGAGAGTCGGGATGCCCCGATCCCTGGTACCACCTCCCGCGTCCCGGTACGTGGACGCGAGGTTGCTTGCGGGCCAATCCAACCGAGCCATCCCAGATGCCGAAGGAGGTTCCCCGCTCAAGGGCTTCACGGCACGCCTTGCCGGCTGCGCTCGCGTCGGCAAGTAGATCAACTCCTCGCGCTCCGTCGACGCGCTGGCGAGCTACCCGGCTCACCAAGCGCGTCGTGCGGGCTTACGCCTCTCTGGCGCGACGACGACGGGTGTTACTTCTCGTCCGTGCCGGAGTTCCCGCTGATTGACTCCTGATAGACGTCGGCGTAGGTGCGCGAGTCCTTGACCAGGTCGTCGCAGAAGGCGGCGACGTCGTTGCCGACGAGTTCCAAAACCCCCTTGCCGGCCGCGGCGCCCTCCTCGAAGAAGTCGACGATCCCGGGGAGCAGGGGCCCATCAGGCAGGTCGATCGGTCCGACCTTGAACAGGTACCTCTGCATCTCCTTGTAGACGATCTGGTAGTCCGGCGGGAGCGCCTTGACCCGAGCCACGTGCGCCCGCCACTGCTTCTTGCCCTCGATGATGTCCTGGATGCCCACGTCAGTCTCCTAGCCGGCCCAATTTTCGTGCGACGTTCCTGTTCAACTGCTCGCGCCACCGGTCGCGATAGGTGCGGGCGCCCTCTCCGCCGGCCAGCGCCGTACAGAAGCCGGGGATGTCGTCGCCGAGCACCTCGTGGATGCTCTGTCCGTCCGCCGATGCCTCTTCGAGCAGCCCCAGGGCGGCGTCGAGGATCGGCATCAGGTTGCGACCGGTGAAGCCCGCGTAGGGGAAGAGGTGGCCGTTGATCTGTTCCCACGCCGCCTGGTATTCGGCCGGCAATGCCTCCGCCCGGGCCTCGAACACCTTCCATTCCCTGGTGAGATCGCTGCCGGTGATGGTCTCCCAGAAGCTCATCTGCCGCCCTCCTTGAGACTGTCGATGCGTGATGAGACGTACTGCCATTTCGCCCAGAACGTCGCGAGTTCCTTGCGCCCGGCGTCGTTGAGCGCGTAGAACTTGCGCGGCGGACCCACCTCGGACGGTCGTTTCGTCACCTGGACGAGTCCGTTCCTCTCCAGTCGCAGCAAGATGGTGTACACCGTCCCCTCGACGACGTCGGCGAAGCCGAACTCGTTCAGCCGGCGCGTGATGGCGTACCCGTAGGTCTCCTCGCGGCCGATGATGTCGAGCACGCAGCCCTCGAGCGTGCCCTTCAGCATCTCCGTCAGGTCGTCCATCGCGGCTCCTCTTCGATCCCCCTGGTACCTCGTACCACCGGGTACTGCTATACAGTAGCACCGAGTACCGCTATGCGGTAGCACCAAGTAGCGCGTCGAAGATCCAGAAAACACTGCATCTCGGCGTACGCCTCGGCCAGCATGCCGATGTCGACCGCGCAGCCACGTAACGTCTCGCAGACGGCCATCGCCTCCAGTTCGCCTGACGGCAGAACACAGCCTTGTTGGTGTCCCGTCCACGTGAGGGTGGCGAAGTTCAGGTCGGCGTGGCGGATGACCTGACGCCGTCCAATTCAGCTGCCGCCGGGCGGGCTGTCACGTCGCCGAAGACGGTATGTGGCAGCGCGGTGGGGTTGAGGTGTGGGCGATTCACCCGGTGCGGACGGCCGGGCTGCGCTCAGGCGCGTTGACGCTCGTCGCGCTGCCGGACGAGTTCCTCGACTGCACTGGGCAGGGTCGTCTCGAAGTCGATCAGCTTCGCCCACGTCGGGGTCACGACGATCCGGACCATGCCGCCGTGGTAGAGCGAACGCACCTCTGCCTCCCACTCGACCCGCTGCTCGGGCGTCATCTCGTAGGTGCTGTTCGTCTTCAGATACTCGTCCGGGATGCCATCGACGAAGTCCAGCTCGGCTCGACCCCGGATGAGCAAGATCTTGGGCGGGTGCACCTCGGTGTCGATCGTCAGGGCGACCATCGGGTTCTCGCCCAAGGCCCGAAGCTTCGGAGCGTTCGTCGTAGTGCACATGACGATCTCCGAACCGGTCCAGGTGAAGCCGATCGGGACGTTCCGCGGTGTGCCGTCCTTGGCGACGTAGGCCAAGCGGGTCACGTCGCGGGCCAACAGTTCCTGACTGATCGGTCGGGTCAGAACCTCGGTGATCTCGTTCGGTTGCACGGTCATCCCTCCTGTCGTGTGTTGTCCGGACGGACCCGTCAGCTGACCTGCTCGGCCAGGCCGACGATGATGCCCTCCGGGCCACGGACGTAACAGAGCCGATGGCTGTCGCCGTACTGGACCAGCTCGCCGACGAGTTCGGCGCCGTGGGTGCGCAGGCGGGCGACGACGTCCTCGATGTCGTCGACGGCGAACATGATGCGACCCATGCCCAGCGTGTTGGCCGGTGCGTTCTTCGGCTCGGCGCTGATCGCCTTCGGCGTGTGGAACTTCGTCAGCTCGACCCGGCCGTGGCCGTCCGGGGTCCGCACGACGGCGATGTCCGCTCGGACGCCGTCCAGCCCGACGAGCCGGTCCACCGATTCACCCTCGACTGTCGTCTCGCCCTCCAGTTCCATGCCGAGTTCGACGAAGAACGCGATAGCAGCCGCAACGTCGTCGACAACGATGAGGACGTTGTCCATCCGCACGATCATGGTCGTACTCCTTCCTTGTCACATGGCAGGTCATGGCCGCTGTGTTCCGGGGACGCAGCCAGCGCCCCATTCTCGACATCGCACGCGTGCCGAGTGTTCCGGGACCTGCGAGCCAACGCGGGAAACCATCGAACACCACGATGATGTGAGCCGACAGCGAGCCGATCGGCCGTCGTAGCTGGGAGTGTGGATCTACCGGAGACCCCTCTGCTCCCGACGTTCGACACCGAGGTGCCGTGAGGCCGGGGCCGGCGCCGTAGACCTTGTCGCCGGACACCCAACCAACCGACGGGACTGCGGCGTCGAGTGCGGCCGCGATCATCTGGCGGGCCCGGGCCGGTTTCGTGGCGAACTCGACCTGGTCGGGGACGCCGGCGGCGGTCCGGGCGTTCGTGCCGGGTCGCCTCGGGTAGGTGGAGCCCGCGGCCGATCAGCGCCTCGCCTGGGGTATGCCGACCCTCAGCCAGCGGGTGCCAGACGTATCCACGGCGCTGTGACATATTGCCCACACCCAGGGCCACCGAATCCGACAGCCGATACCTACAGTCGGGCCATGAGCGCCGACCAAGGTGTGCGGGTCTGGCTCCGCCGGCACGGAGCTGAGCGGATCGCGCATCCCGGGGGCAACCTGTACGCCCACCTATGTCGAGTCAGCGAACGACTCGCCGTGCTTGGCTGCGGCAGTGAAGTGCGAGCCGCGGGCCTTACCCACGCCGTCTACGGCACCGACGGGTTCGACCTCGCCCTGCTTGATCGGGCCGATCGTGCTGTGCTCCGGGATCTCGTCGGTGCCGACGCCGAGGAGCTTGTCTATCTGTATGGCGCCTGCGACCGTAGGCGCAGCTGGCGGGAGCTGGCAGAGACCGGCCAGGTGTTCGACCGCTTCGTACGTCAGGTGAGAACACCGACTGCGGCTCAACTTCGGTCGCTCACGGACCTGAGCATCGTCAACGAACTGGACGTCATCGAGCACGATCCTGCGGTGGCGGACCGGCACGGCGCCTACCTCCGGGAACTGTTCGCCTCTTGGGCTCCACTGGCCTCTGAGCAGGTCATCCACGATGCGCAGCGGGTCTTGCGGCCGTGACGCGCGAACCAGTGGCAGGGCCACGTTCGATACCACGTATCCCCGGTCGCGTACGGGTGCGAGCCGTCTACCCCGGCAGCTTTGATCCCTTCACGGCCGGGCATCTGAATGTCTTGAAGCGGGCCCGCGACCTCTTCGACGACGTGGTCGTGCTCGTCGCGGTCAACAGCATCAAGCATCCGGGCACCGACGAAGAGGAGCGAGCGGCCGCTGTTCGGGCCATTCTGCCGATCGAGTGGACCTCCGTCACCGTTGCGGCCTGGCGTGGGTTGACCTCCACCTACTGCCGTCGCCATGAAGTAGGAGTGATCGTCCGCGGCGTGCGTAACACCACCGACCTCCGTGCCGAATACCAGCTCGCCGCGATGAATCAGTCGCTGGGCGTCCCCACGGTATTTTTGCCTGCGCAGCCCGAACTGGCCGCGGTCTCTTCGACTGCGGTGCGCACGCTGGGGAGGTGACCTTCGTCCCCGCAGCCGTGGACCGGCGGACCTTGGGGAACCCACCAGATAATCCTTCTGTCGTGCTGCTCGCCGTCGCGGACGCTCGACGCGCCGCCAGCCGCCCACCGGAGGCCCCCTCCCCGCCCGCCTTTGCGGGACAGCCCGCGCAAGGTCCACGAGCGGTGACCGGTGGCGGCAGCGATGTCTCCGCGAACAGGGGACATGCCGAGCGCCGGAAGGCGGAGATCCCGACAGAATTCTTCTGGCCTAGCGTCGGATCTGGGACGAGTCGTTCGTAGAACAGGTGAGAGGCGGCCGGAGGAGGCCGCCGGACCGAGGGAGTCATGGGATGCCGCGGTACTTGATCTCGTTCAATGACGGCGCGATGGACCACATCCCCGCCGAGGAGATAGCCGACGTGGCCAAGGCCTCGCACGCGGTGGTCCAGGAGGCCGTGAACGCCGGCGTGTGGGTGTACGGCGGCGGGCTCGAACGCCAGCGGGCGAGCGTCGTAGCCACGGACGGGGTGGTCACCGACGGCCCCTACCCAGAGACCAAGGAGGTCATTGGCGGGTTCTCGGTCGTCGACGTGGCCACACGCGAGGAGGCGCTGGCGTGGGCTGCAAGGATCGCCGCCTCGTGCCGCTGCGCGCAAGAGGTCCGGGAGCTCCTGCCCGACCCCGAACAGGACGCGATGCTCCGCCAGGCCGCCAGGCGGGGCTGATGTCCCGACGACGTGTCATCGAGGAAGAAGTCCGTGGTGGCGGCTGCGCTGCCGAGCACGCGGGGCAGTCCCGCCACTGTCAGTCGAGGTCGAGGTCGAGGTCGAGGTCGAGGTCGAGGTCGAGGTCGAGGTAGGCGGGGTCGTGGTCGGAGCCGTCGCCGCTGATCTGGGTGCGGGTCTGGTAGGTCGTTCAGGTCGCCGGTGACCACGATGCGGCGGGTCTGCTCACGGACCAGCCGCTCGATGCGCGAGACGCTACCGCCACACCCGTCCGGGCGGGCGTCAACCATCAGCAAGCCGCCAATTGCGGATCACGCGCCTGTCCCGGCGCCCCCGAAGGGGTCGGCCATTGGCCGTAGAGTCCGCTATTCGTACGGGTCAGCGGGTGCGGTGACCACCTGCCAAGACTCGACCTGGATGTAGGGGATTTCCTCGTCGTTGATGGGGTCACGTCCGCGTCGGTCCGTGTAGCGGCCGACGACCTGGATCCAGGTGTCGTTGGCGAGGCTGGTAGGGGTGTCTCCGGTCATGCCGAGTTTGACGGGGCGGCCGTCAGCGGCGCAGCAGGAGAGGATGATCCGGGCGAGAATCGGTTGCTTGTCGGGGCCGGGTGTGATGAAGCCGGTGAGTTGGATGCGGCGGTCGCCGATCGACTGGCCGTTGTCGAACATGGCGCGGGCGGCGTAGTCGAAGAGGCTGGTCTTCGCCGGGTCGCCGGCGGGCAGCGGCGGGTACTCGTAGTCCTCGGTAGCGGTCAGTGCGGTGCCGGCCTGACCAGCGGCGTACGAGCCGAGGGCGGGCGGGACGACCATGAGGAGCCCGACGACGGGCAGCAGTAGAAGCCAGGCCACTCGTGGTTCGTGGTGAGAGTGCGCGTGGCCAGTGTCTGGTCGGTCCGCCGGCTCGGCGGTGGCTTCGTCCGCCTCTGTGGGGGCGAAGACGGGTCGGAGTTCGTACCAGAGGGTCATCACGGCGGCGGCGATGAGCACGAGGCTCGCGGCGATGAGGAAGGGGCGCAGTCCTTCCTTGACGTAGCGCAGGTACAGGTCGGTCATGGTGGCGCGCAGGACGGCACCGCCGAAGAGGATCATGACGCAGGCCTGGGCTTGGCGGTTCACAACAGCACCATCCCGGTGAGGGCGGCCACGCCGACCGCGACGGCGAAGGTCGCGGGTGCGAAGCGGGCGGTGAAGCGTCGGCCGAAGATGCCGGCCTGCATGGCGATCAGTTTGAGGTCGACCATGGGACCGACCACCAGGAAGGCGAGCCGGGAGGTGAGCGAGAACTGGGACAGCGACGCGGCGACGAAGGCGTCGGCTTCGGAGCAGATGGACAGCAGCACGGCGAGTGCCGCCAGGGCGAGGACCGAGAGAACCGGCTGGTCGGCGAGGATCTGCAGCCATCGCTCGGGCACCAGGACGTTGATGCTCGCTGCGGCGGCCGCGCCGATTACGAGGAACCCGCCGGCGTGGACGACGTCGTGACGTACGGCTGACCAGAACGCCTGGCCGCGGGGGAGGCTGTCGAGGTCGGGCCGGTGGGGTAGCCGAATCCAGTCGGCACGGCCCAGGCGCAGCCAGAGCCAGCCCATCGCCATGGCGACGATGAGACTGGCGACGGCGCGGCCGACCACCATCTCGGGGTTGTTGGGGAACGCGACCGCGGTGGCGGCGAGCACGATGGGGTTGATCGCCGGGGCGGCGAGCAGGAAGGCCAGTGCGGCGGCGGGGGTCACGCCGCGTCGGATGAGGGATCCGGCAATCGGAACGGCGCCGCATTCGCAGCCGGGCAGGACGACGCCGGCGGCGCTGGCCACGGGAACGGCGAGGGCAGGGTGCCGGGGGAGGGCGCGGGCCCAGAAGGACCGGGGCACGAAGACCGCGATGACCGCGGAGAGCAGGACGCCGAAGACGAGGAACGGGACGGCCTGCACCATCACGGAGACGAAGACCGTCGTCCAGGTCGCGAGGGCTGGCGCGGAGAGCAGATCGGTCAGTTGGCTGCTCATGACGAGCAGGAGGATCAGCAGCGCGGCGAGAACCTCGACCGAGCCGATCCGGTAGGCCGGTGACGCGGTTTCGTTGCGCGGATCGTCCCCCGCGGGACCACGCCGCTCGCCGATCGCCGGGGACGGCCCTGATCGGCCGTCACCGGCTGAGGCCATTCGCTCGGGTGCGGTCACGCTGACTCCGTTCCTGTCCCTCATCGTTCCTGGCAGGCCAACTTCTCGACCTCGGCGCGGGGCAGGCCGAGGGCGGCCGCCCGCCGGTCGATGCGAAGGTGCCTCGCCGGGGAAGAGCCGGCTGCGCGCCGGCCAATTGTATCGGCCGCTCGATGCCTATTTATGTAGGTTCGGGCGGCTTCGAACAGGCGCGGTTGGCCAGAGTGGAGACTGCAGCTCGCGAGGGGCCGGAGCTGCCAGGTGAAGACGCTGGAGCCCGTTCCCTGATCGGGAACGGGCTCCACCATCGGCTGGACGCGGTTAGTTGACGGTGCCGATGTGGACCGCGCCGCGGCCGACGACTGCGCCGTCGGCAGTGACGACGGCGAGCTCACCGAACAGCTCGCGGCCGGCACCCGGAGTGGACTCGGCGGTCACCGTCCCGGTGAGGGTGGCGGTGGCGCCGTGGGGCAGGGCGAGCGCGGTGACCGGGGCGGTGAGCGCACCGAGCGACGGAGCCGAGAACGAGTCCCGGTAGTCGTAGGCGGTGCTGGTGCCCGGACCGTCGACGGCGTACCCGTCGACGACCACCCGGTAGGTGCCCGCCGGCGGGTTGGCGATCGTGACGGCCTCCTCCGAGTCTCCGTCGGCCGCCTGGCCGACCTGCGTGTCGCCGCGGAACACCGTCAGGTCCAGGTCGGCGCCGAGGTTGGCCGTGTTGCCGATGCGCGCGGTGAAGGTCGTGGCGCCCGCCGGCACGTCAACCAGGTACTCCTGCTGCGCGCCCTCGGCGATGGTCGGCCGTTCGGCGTGCACGCTGGACAGGGCGCCGCCCTGACCGGTCACCGCGACCGGACCGTAGGCGTTGGTCAACGTCCAGTTCGCCGAGGTCGGTTGACCTGCGACAACGGTCGGCAACTCGATCACGGACGGCTCGACCGTGACCCCCTGCACCCGCATCTGCAGCTGGAACGGGTTGTTCAGCGCCGGCGAGGTCCGCCGCGACTCCACCTCGATCTCCCAGACCCCGGCAATCGGGTTCTGGTAGTCCCGCTCCTGCGGCTTGCAGGCGGCGGCGTCGGAGAAGTTGGTGTAGCAGGCGGTGCTCGCCGTGGGATCCACCGGAACGCCGTACGGGTTGATGGCGATGAAGCGGGTCTGCGACCCGGTGGCGATGCCGGACAGGTTCACCTGCAGCGCACCCGCCCCCGCCGGGACGGTGACGAAGTACGAGGTGAAGCTGTTGCGCTGCACCGAGCCTTCCGCGGAGGACGAGAAGCTCGGCTTGGAGACGTCGTTGGACGCGACGACGACGGCGGAGACCTCGAAGTCGATCACGGACGTCTTCGGGTCGTCGATGGTCACGATCGTGCCGTGCGCGCCGGTGGACTTCGGCTTGGCGGTGATGCTGATCGTGACGGTCTTGTTCAGCGGCAGGGCGACGGACCTCGGCGCGGAGAAGGTCCCGTCGTTGCCGCGCAGGGCCAGCGTGTGGTTGACGGAACCGGACGGACCACTGGTTCGGGTGACCTTGACCTGGTAGGTCCGGCTCTGGCCGACCTTCTGCCCGCCCTCACCGGATGCGCAGCGGTTGTAAACGCCGGCGCCGCGGTGGGGGTTCGGGACGAACCGGTTGAGTTCGCGGTCGTAGCGGGTGAGGTTCTCCGACAGTTCGGAGCACACCGGGGCGTCGGAGGTGTACGACCGGGTCTCGACGTTCTTGGCGAGCAGCTTCCACGCGCCCGGCACGTTGAACATGCCGTAGCCCTGCGCGTAGGTCGCCACGTCCGCGATCGGCTTCGCGGAGGTGTAGATGGCCCGGCGCAGCGCGGCCGGGGTGACCCCCTTGTCGGTGGCCTTGGCGGCCGAGAGCAGTAGCGCCGCGGCGCCGGTGGCCTGGGGGGAGGCCATCGAGGTGCCGTTGAGCATCTGGTAGCCCGGCGGTAGCGGGTAGCCGGCCTCCGGGACCGGGTTGCCCGGCTGCCAGGTCGGCGCGGTGGAGATCGCCGATCCGGGGGCGGCGATGTTCGGCTTGAAGCCGCCGTCCTCGCGGGGACCGCGGGAGGAGAAGTTGAACAAAGCGTTGTTCTTGCGGACCACCGAGCCGTAGTTGGCCAGCCAGGTGTCCTTGCTGATGTTCGCCGCGACGCTGACCACGTTGTCGGCGACGGACGGGTCGCCGACGGTGTTGACGCCGGGGCCGGAGTTGCCGGCGGAGATGAACATCTGCACCCCGTAGGTGCTGATCAGGTCGTTGTACAGCTGGGCGCGGGCGTTGGAGCCGTCGTTGAGCGTCGGCAGGCCGCCGATGGACATGTTGACCACGTCCACGTGGCGGTTGATGACGAGATCCGCCATGCCGGTCGTCAGCGCCGCGGCGGTGCAGCCACCACCCCAGGAGCACGCACGGGCGGAGACGATCTTCGCGCCGGGCGCGGCACCGTCGAACGCGGCGTTGCCGAGCATGTCGTTGGCGGCGGTGATGCCCGCGACGTGCGTGCCGTGGGTCGACTCGATGATGCCGATGTTGACGTAGTCGGAGGTGCCCGGAACGCCGAGTGGACTGGTGTCGACGTCCTCGCGGTACTCGACCACGAAGGGCATCTGGTCGCGTACGGCGGTGGCCGGGTTGTCGGTGCCGAAGTGCCCGACGTCGAACCGCTCCCGGTACGGGCGCATCAGCGTTTCGTCGGTGAAGCTGTTGTCCTGGTCGACGTCGACCCAGATGTCGTGGGTCTGCGGGTCGTACAGGACGCCCCACACGTCGGTGGTGTCACCGTCGCGGTTGACGTCACCCGCCGGATCGCTCGCGCCGGTGATGGACTCGCGGAAGACGTTGAAGCGGTAGGTGCCGGCGGGGGCCGTCCAGGTGGCGCCGGCGGCGGTGAACGAGGGTCCGCTCACCTCGGTGTTCATCCGCCGCCATGTACCGTCGTTCTCGGTGACCGGGTCTGTCGCGGTGACCCAGTCGACGATCTTCCGCTCGCCGGTGGTGGTCTTCTGCAGCGCCGGCTGGTCCAGGTCGACACCGGAGTCCATGATGCCGATGGTGACCCCGCGGCCGTCCCACTTCGGGTGGGCGGCCTTGAACGCCTCCGCGCCCGTCTCGTTGGTCGGCATGTACGGGTTCACCGCGCCGGTGCCCTTGCCCGGTCCGCCGAGCGTCGTCCCCTGCTTCGCCGCCTTCGCGCCGTGCGGCGCGACGTCGGGGGTCGGGTCTGGCAGCGGGATGGTCTCGTCCAGGTCGACGGCGGCGACGCCGGGCAGCGCGGCGGCCTTGAGGACCTTGGCGGTGGGGACCGTGGCCAGGACGTAACCGATCTGGTCGAAGCGCCGGTTGACCGTCCCACCAAGGGCCTTCACCCCGTTGGCGACGACGTCGGCGTCGCCCTTGTCGGCGGCCACGATCAGCGTCACCGTCGGTTCGTGCTTGGCGGTGGCCTCGGCGAGGAGCCTGGCGTCGTGCGGGCCCAACGCCTCGGCGGGGGTCACCTGCGGAGAATCGGGTGCAGAGGGGGCGGCGGTCGCGGTCGCGGCGCCGCCCGTCACGGTCAGGGCGCCGGCGGCCAGGACCGATCCGAAGAGCGCGGCGAATGTACGCCTGCTCAGGCTGCGGGGTTCACTCACGTTCTCTTTCCTCCAGAGAACAGGGCCCTGTCGATGCAGGGACGCGTGAGCGAAATCCTTGATGGTGTTGGTAGTCGATGTCGATACATGTCTCGACGTTGTAATCTCTCCGTGACGTCACGGTCGGCGAACCGCGTCGCCAGCTCCGGCGCCCGACCGGCGACGCCGTCGCCACTGTCACGAGGAGAGCCGGTCGCGCTCGGCGCCTATTGGCGTCTGTCGATGCTCCGTGTCCTCAACCTCGCAGCCCGAGCCGGACCGGCAGTGAACGCTCGTGTCCGGGTCGCGGGTGCTCGGCGACCCTGCTCGACCGTGGGGGAGCGAAGCGGCGTCGATGGTGCGACCAACGTCGCGACCGACGACGCATAATGGTCCGACCGGCACGGTGCCGGCGTTGCACGCAGTTCGGACGACGGCGGCAGAGATCACGGGAGGGTGGCGCGACGGTGAATCAGGCGATGCCGAATGTGACCCGAAACACCCGGCAGCGCGGCGAGGTGTTGGCGCTGCTGCGAGAGGTCGAGGGCTTCCACACGGCGCAGCAACTGCACCAGATGCTGCTCGCCCGCAACGCGCGGGTCGGCCTGACCACCGTCTACCGGACGCTGCAGTTGCTGGTGGAAGCCGGGGGCATCGACTCCACCCGGCTGCCTGGAGGCGAGCAGCTGTATCGCCGCTGCAGCCAGAGCAAGCACCACCATCACCTCGTCTGCCGCAACTGCGGACGCACCGTCGAGGTCGCCGGGCCGGCGGTGGAGCGGTGGGCGGATCGTGTGGCCGCCGAGCACGGTTTCACCGACGTCGGCCACACGTTGGAGATCTTCGGTATCTGCGCTCAGTGCTCGCGTTGACCCGCCCACTCACGCCGCCGGTGCGCTGACCGATCGTTCACTGTTCCGGCAGGCGGGTGGTGGCGGCGCGTCGCGACGCTGCCTGTCACGCATCGAGCCAGCTTCGGACGTCCCGGCGACGTTGATGACGGATATGAAACCGGTTATCGTTGCGGAGATTCGCCGTGGAGCGTGGTACCTCCGGTGGGCGAATTCGGGACATCGTGGCGGCCTCGGTGTCGAGGCCGCCACGATGGGACCATCGCGGAACCGGTCCGCCGCGCAGCGCCTCGTGGGCCGCGGGCACGCCCTTGCGGCCAACCTCGCCTTTGGGGGCTCCTCATTCAGGGTCCCCCGGGTCGGTCAGGCGGTGACGGAGGCCGGCGTGAGCACCGGTGCGCTGACGCGGAAGTCGGGGTCGATCTGCGTGGTCAGGTCCACCCCCGCGCGGTCGTTGCCCCAGGTGACTGCGTTGCGGCGGTGGAACTCGTGTGCCCAGCGCGCGAATCGGTCCCAGTCCTGCGGGGTAGCGTCGACGCTGTCGACCAACTGGCTCAGCACCGCACGGTTGGCCGGCTCCAGCTCGTGGAGTGGGCCGACCCCGCCCCGCTCGGCGCGGCGTACGTAGCCCGACCGGGACACCCAGGTCAGCAGGTCCGCCCCCACGTGCTCGCGGAGGAACTCGACGTCGGTGGCGTCCTCGACCTTGTTCCCGACCACGGACAGGGCCACCCCGTAGTCGCGGGCGTAGCCCGCGTACTGCCGGTAGACGCCGACGCTGCGCAGCGTGGGCTCGCACACGAGGAAGGTGCGGTCGAACCGGGTGAACAGTCCGGACGCGAACGAGTCCGCGCCCGCGGTCATGTCCACCACCACGTACTCACCCGGCCCGTCGAGCATGTGGTTGAGCATGAGCTCCACCGCCCCGACCTTCGAGTGGTAGCAGGCAACACCGAGGTCCTCGGGGGCGAACTCGCCGGTGACGGCGATTCGCACCGACCCGACCGCGCGAACGCAGGCCGTGTAGATGGGGTTTTCGTCAATGACACGCAGCAGTCGCGAACCAGCCCCTGGCGGCGTGGTCTTCACCATCTCCGCGGCGGAGGCGATGCGCGGATTGCTGCCGCGCAGGTACTCCTTGATCGCGGGCAGATGCTCGCCCAGCGGCGTCATCTCCGCCGCGCTCGAGGCGGACCCACCGAGGGCGACCGCGAGGTGCTGGTTGATGTCGGCGTCGATGGCGAGCACAGGCCGGCCGACCTCGGCGAGGTGGCGGGCGAACAGGGCCGCGAGAGTGGTCTTCCCGCTACCACCCTTGCCGACGAACGCGACCTTCACCGCTCATCCTCCGGAACCATGTTAACGGCAACCGTTTTCATGAGCGATACTGTAGCGGGCGTTCCGGCCGGTCCCGCGGGAAAGCGGTACGTGTCGTCCGAACGGTTCCGTAACCGGTCACTGCGGGGTGGTGGCTGCAAGCGGCTGGTCCACGGGGAAGTCGAGCACCTCCGAGGCGAGCCGGCGGATCGTCCGCACCGTGGCGTTGCGGCCGCCGGCCGCTTCCACCATCAACAGCAGGTGCCGCACGCCCGGCAGCGCCGCGGCCCGGGCGAGTGCCCGCCGGCAGCGGTCAGGTGACCCGATCGGATGGATGCCGACCAGCCGCCCCACGTACGCGTCGAGGTCGCGGGAACCGACCCGGGTGCCGTCCAGGCGGACGTACTCGCGGGTACCCGCGAGGAGCGGGGGCAGGCCGGCGTGCACGACGCGGGCGGCCTCCTCGTCGCTGTCCTCGACCTGCGCCACGTGCGCGCTGGCGTGCGGGATCAATCCGGGATCGTGGTCGTGCAGCATAGCCACCTGGGCGTACCGGTGGAGCAGGTCCGCCTTCTCGTCGGGCCCCGCGTGCAGACCGAGCAGGAGCGGCATGCCGGCGCGGGCGGCGAGCTCGACAGTGGTCGGCGAGGTGGCAGCGATCCAGATCGGGATCCGGCGCCGAGGCCGCGGCACTACCGCTACCGTCCGGAAGGGAAAACGACCGTTTCCGGCCACCGCCGCGGCCCCCGACAACCACCTCGCCATGACCTCCAGCGATTCGCCGAGTCCGGCCTCGAAGCGCTCCAGGCCGGTCCCGAAGACCTCCAGGTCCACCCACGGGCCGCCCCGGCCGACGCCGAGACGGAACCGGCCGCCGGAGAGTTCGTCGAGCAGGACCGACTCCTCGGCCAAGGCGACCGGGTTGCGGTTGGAGAGGATGCAGGCCGCGGTCCCGACGGTGATTCGGCGGGTGGCCCCGAGCAGATGTGCGGCGAAGGCCACGGCGGAGGGGCACACGCCGTAGGAGATGAAGTGGTGTTCGGCGATCCACACCCCGGCATAGCCGGCCTCTTCCGCCGTCCGGCCGTAGTGGTGCGCGTCGGCGAGAGCCTCGGCGTGTGTGGAGCCGGGGCGTTGCCCGGCGAGCAGGAACAGATGCGTCGACGCGCCCTGCTCCGCTCGCCGGGCCGCAGAGGGCTCAGCAGTCACGCAGCTCGGGGGACTGGTTGAGCAGTTGCCCCCGGGTCGAGACGAATCGCCGGTAGGTGTCGCTGTCGACGGCGGCGAGCCGAAACGCCGCGACGCGGTGACAGTTCTGGAAGGCCAACTTCACGCCGAAGTGGCGCTCCAGGCTGGACCGGATCGCGTCGCTGGCCAGCGCGCGCAGCAACTGGCCCCGCTCCGCCTCGGTCGGCGGCGGGATCACGTTGTCGGCGAAGTCGGCGTCGGACGACTTCAGGTCGGCGGCGACGCGGCTGATGGTCTGCCAGGCGTACGGCAGCGAGTCGCGCACGCAGGCGACGAAAGCCTCGTCGTCGATGGGACCGGCTTCGGCGGCCTCGAGCAGGGCTGGCGGCACGGTGAGAGACATGCTCCTCCTCACGCACATTAACGATCACGATTGTCGTTCCCGTTACTGACCGAGCACATCACGTCACGCAGAGCCCGTCAATAGCGCCCCGCGGGGTCGCCGCGGCGGTGTCCGGTCACTCGAGGGCCGGCCGCTGCCCCCTGTGGGCAGCTTTGGTCGCGGGGAACGAAAGTTTGGGCGCCTCGATCGGAACTATCGACGGAGATGACAGAAAGGGTTACTCTCCGAGCCAGCGCCATCGACGGGAGAGCAGGTCATGTCACGTCGCACCGGTAAGCCCTCCTACCTGCTCGACCGACCGGGGCGACAGCAACGCCATCGGATCCGACTCCTGATCGGCGCCGCCACCGCGGTGATCATGTCGGGCGTGATCGGCGGTCTGATCGGCTTTTCGGCGGGACAGCCGACACCCGTCGAGGCGAGCGTCGCCGACATGCGCGAGTCCGAGGCCAAGCGCGACGTTCAGCAGATCATCGAACTGACCGAGGCCGCGCGGCGGACGGGAGACCAGCTCGCGCCGATTCTGCTGGCCATCACGCAGGAGTCGGAAGCGGGACGCGCCCCCGAGGCCTCCCGGGTTCGTGACTGGCAGCAGACGATGAGCCAGTTGACCGAGCAGTACGCAAACCCGCCGTCCGGGATGACTGCGACCAACGTCGCGCGGGGTGGCCTCCGGAGTGCCGTCGAACAGGCGGCCATTGCGGTCGACTCCGTCGCGCTGGCCGCAGTCAGCCCCGCCACCAGCCGAAAGGACCACTTGGCGCTGGCGGCCCGGCAGGCGGCTCTCGCCACGACGACGTGGTCGGTGGCGGCAACCCAGCTCGACCAGATCAACATCGACGCCGGACAGGGCCACCAACACGTGCATCTCGACAACGGTGGGGGACCCGGACACATGTCGCCGGACGGTGAGGCCGAAGGGGCAGGCGGGTAACCGCCAGCGAGCCGGCGACGCGGCGGTGGGCCTGGCCGACAGGGGGCAGCCGAGCCCTGCAGCACGTCGGGACGGCTCAGGTTCTGCGCCGGCGGCAGCAGTCAACGATTGCTGCCGGCGCAGACTGCGCAGATGCCGAAGATCTCCAGGGTGTGGTTGATGTCCGTGAAGCCATGTCGGGCGGCCGTCCGGTCCGCCCAAACCTCGACCGTCGGGCCGGTGACCTCCACAGTGCGCGCACAGAGGCGGCAGATCAGGTGGTGATGGCGGGTGCGGCTGCACCGGCGGAACAGCTGTTCACCGTTGGGCAGTCGCATGCTGTCGATCTCACCGGCTTCGACCAGTGCCTGCAGCGTTCGGTAGACAGTGGTCAGGCCGATCGGCACGCTGCGGGAGCGGAGGTCTGCGTGCAGGCGCTGGGCACTGCGGAACTCGTCGGACTCCTCCAGCAGCGCCCTCACCTCGGCTCGCTGCCGGGTGTTGCGGCCGGCACCGGGTGGCATCTCCGTCATCGCCACGCCCCTCGGGCACACGTGGGCCCTTTCCGGAGGCGTGGCGGCCACCACGCCTCCCGGTCCGCCAGCCAGAGGGCCATGTTCATCGGCGGAAGTAGGTAATGATAACCAGTTTCATGGCGAGTCGCGATGCGGGGTTCGCCGTCGGCGGTCGCCGGAGCGGTGACGGACGTGCGGGGCCGGTCGGCGCGGCGCAGGGGTATGGGCCGCCGCGCCGACCGGATTCATCGCACCGTAGGCACCGTCCTCGCAGCAGTGGCCGGGAGGCAGGTGCTCAGGGTGCGCCGGGGCGGATCAGTCAAGGACGTCGAAGGTGAAGGTCTTGGCGCCGGAGCTGACAGTGGTGCCGTCAGCGGCGAGTTTGCCGGTGACTTCGAAGGTGATGGCGTAGGTGCCGGCGGCGTCGAAGCCCCAATTGACATGGGCGTGGGTGTTGCGATTGACGGTGAGGGTGTCAGGCAGGCCGTTTCCGCTGTCGAACAGCACGCTCGGAGTGCCGCCGGAGACGGTGTAGATGCTGAAGCCGGCCGGGCCGGACACGCTGGTGAGCTTGAACGTGACCCGATTGTTCTGGAAGACCCCGATGGGCACCTCGGTGGTGTTCCAGCCGGCCCAGAGCAGGCCGGCGCTGCTGGACTGCGGCAGAACCCAGGCCTGGCCCCCGGTGCCGAGGAACGACCAGGCAGCTCCGGACGGCACGGTGGTCTTTGCGATGGCGGGTACCCGGAAGATCACGTCGGCTGGATTGCGTTCGACGTCGGTGCCGCCGGTGCCGTCGAGGACATTGACGGTGAGCGCACCAGCGCCATGGTCGACATCGATGACGTCGACGTGGCCGCTGGAGAGCACCACCGGAGCGGCGGTGACGGGCGCCGTGGTGCCGAGGAGCAGCGCGGCGGTCAGGGCGACGCCGGCGAGAAGCTGGTTGCGGGCACGCACCATGCTCATGCCTTCACCGTGAAGTGGAGGGTGGCCGGCGCGGAGGTGACCTGCTGGCCCGTGGCCGCCAGAACGCCGGTGGCCCGGACGGTCACCCGGTACTTTCCGGCCTCGTCGAACGCCCAGTTGGCATGTGTGTGGTCACCGGCCGTCAGGCTGACGGAGTCGGGCAGGCCGTCACCGCTGTCGGCCAGGACGCTCGGTTGGCCGACCGCGTTCTCGGTGTAGATGGCGAGTTGGCCGGGGCCGGCGACTGAGCGGACGGACAGCGTCAGCGAGTCGCCGGCGAAGACGCCGGATTCGATCTCCTCGGCGGCGATGCCCGGCCAGATCAGATTGGGGTTCTGAATCTCCGGCAGGATCCACACCTTGGAGACGCCTGGGGTGCCGAGGAACGCGAAGGCAGGGTCCGCGGGGACGGAGACCTTGGCCTGACGGGTGACGACCAGCTTCACTTCGTCACTGCCGTACTCGACGTCGTCGTCCTCGTCGTGGACGCCGATCTCCAGCATGCCGGCCTCGTAGGCCACGTCGACGACGTCGAGGTGGCCGGAGCGGAACACCACGGGGGACGTGGTGGCGGCTTGCGCGGGCAGGGCGGTTGCGGCCAGTGCCACGCCCAGAGCGCCCGATGCCAGCAGGTGGCGCAGGGTTCTACGCACGAAGGGGCTCCTCTCTCGCAACGATCCCCAGTGGATCGACGCCTTATGAAAACGATACCCGTTTCGGATAACGTACGACAGGGATGGCGAGGGGTCGTGCTGGGGTTGTCGCGCCCGGTGGGCGGTTGTCCCCGATCCGCCGCGTGGCGTGCTCGACCGCGCGCCTCCGCTCGCGGCTCCGTTGAGCTGCCCGGTTCGCCATCGGGGCCCCTGGCCGAGTATGAAAACGAGAACCATTATCATTTGGATAATCTCGGATAAGGAGACTCCTCATGGCCGTACCCAAGCGCCGAACGTCCCGATCCAACACCCGCCACCGTCGGGCCCAGTGGAAGGCGACCGTCCCACCTACCGTCCCCTGCCCCTGCCCCCGCAAGGAACGGGTGGTTCCGCACCGCGTCTGCGCCCACTGCGGCCTGTACAACGGCCGACAGGTGGTGGCCGCACCGTGACCGACCGCCTGCCGGTCACGGTGCTCTCCGGTTTCCTCGGCGCCGGCAAGACCAGCCTGCTCAACCACGTCCTCGCCAACCGCGACGGGCTGCGCGTCGCGGTGATCGTCAACGACATGAGCGAGGTCAACATCGACGGCTCGCTGGTCCGCGACGGCGGCGCGCTGTCACGAACGGAGGAACGGCTGGTCGAGCTGACCAACGGCTGCATTTGCTGCACCCTGCGCGACGACCTGCTCGACGAAGTCATCAGGCTGGCCCGTCTGGGTCGCTTCGACTACCTGCTGATCGAGTCCAGCGGCATCTCCGAGCCGATGCCGGTGGCCGCCACCTTCGCCTTCGGCTTGGACGACGGGCAGGTGCTCGACGACCTCGCCCGACTCGACACCACCGTCACCGTCGTGGACGCCGCCGGTGCACTGGCGCAGATCAAGGCAGGGCAGTCCCTCGAAGACCGGGGACTGTCGGCCTACGACGGCGACGATCGCACCATCGCCGACCTGGTGATCGACCAGATTGAGTTCGCCGACGTCATCGTGGTCAACAAGACCGACCTGGTCGACGCCGAGGACCTGCAGAGGGTCGAGGCGCTGATCAGTCGGCTGAACCCGGGCGCCCGTCAGATACGGGCAACATACGGCCAGGTGTCGCCCGCGGACATCATGCACACCGGCCGCTTCGACCTCCACCGTGCGGAAACCGCGCCGGGCTGGGTCGCGGAACTCAACGGCGAACACGTTCCGGAAACGGTCGAGTACGGCATCTCCAGCATCGTCTTCCGCGACCACCGGCCGTTCCATCCCCAACGACTGTGGGATCTGCTCACCGGTCGGCTGGAGGAGTTCGGCGTCGTCCGCTCCAAGGGCTTCCTCTGGCTCGCGAGCCGCCCGGACGTCCAGGCGCTGTGGTCGCAGGCCGGCCCGTCGGGCCGGTGCGACCCGGTGGGCGTTCCGGTGGCGGCGTCCGGCGAGTGGCCGGACGACCCGCAGGATCGCGACGAGCTTCGCGCCCGTTGGCATCCGGACTTCGGCGACCGGCAGCAGGAGCTCGTTCTCATCGGGGTCGATCTCGCCGCCGACGGGCTCCGTGCGGTGCTGCACCGGTGCCTGCTCACCGACGCGGAACTCGCCGCCGGCCACCATGTCTGGCGGCAGCTGCCGGATCCGTTCCCCGACTGGGATCTCGGTGACGCGCACGAGCACGAGCGCCGTGTCGTCGGCCCGTCTCCTGCGGGTGGCGCTGCCGACGGGCGTTGACCGAGCGACCCAGGCGTCGAGGCCACCATCCCGGCGGCCGTCCGGGCAGTCGGAAGGGGCCACCGCGCCGCCGGGACCACGCTCTTGGCGGCACACCCGCGGCGGCGCGGCGCCCGGCCCCGACCGTGGGCCGGGCGGCCGAGCCGACCAGCCCACGGTCGACCGTCAGGTACCAGGCCCACTCGCGCCGGCGGTGTCGTGCGGCTGCGCCGCCCGCCGGGTTCGGACGACGGTAACTCCTGGGCTCACCCGTTGCTCCTGGGTGCGCGGCGGGAGTACTTGTTGCGGAACTTCTCGACCCGGCCGGCGGTGTCGAGCAGGCGCTGCTTGCCCGTCCAGAACGGGTGACTGGCAGAGGAGATCTGGACATCGATGACGGGGTAGGTGTTGCCGTCGGTCCACTCGATCGTTTGGTCGCTCGCGGCGGTGGAGCGGGTGAGGAAGGCGAAGTCGGCGCCCTTGTCGCGGTAGACGACGGGCCGGTACTCGGGGTGGATCCCGGGCTTCATACGGGCTGGGCTCCTTCGGTGTCGGTGTCGGTGTCGGTGTCGGTGTCGGTGTCGTCGGTGTTCGCCAGTTCCTCGGTCCCGAGGGGAAAGCAGCCGGCGAACGGGTCGGGGTAGGCGCGCCAGGTCTCCTCGCCGTCGGCGAGCTCGGCGTCGGTGAGCAGGCAGTCGGTGAGCGTGCGGTGCAGCGCGACGGGGTCGACGTCGAGGCCGATGAAGACCAGGTGCTGGTGCCGGTCGCCGTAGTAGGGGTCCCACTCCAGGGCTGCGGCGAGCCGGCGCTGGTCACAGACGTGCTCCCACCGGTCCTGGGGAAGGCTGACCAGCCAGTGCCCGAGGGAGCCCATCGCCAGGCCACCACCGGCGAACTCCCACGCGACCACGGTGTCCGGCTGGCTGGCGAGCCAGAGATGGCCGCGCGAACGGATCATCTCGGCGTTGAGGTCCTCCAGGACGTTGTGCAGCCGCCGGGGGTGGAAGGGACGGCGGGCGCGGAAGACGGTGGAGACCACCCCACAGTCGGCCTCCGGCTCGTGCGCGCCCAGGGCGTAGCCCTGCAGGCCTCGGGCGAGGACCCCGGGGGTCTCCGGTCGATGCCGGTGGGTGTGGCGCAGTTGGCGGGTGAGTGCGGCGGCATCGACGAGGTCGTCGTCGACGCGGAAGTGTGCCGCCCACGGGGCCATGCGCTCCAGCAGCACCGTCAACCTGCTGGTGTCGAACGCCCCCTCGCGGGATTGCCCCCAGAGGACCAGGGTGTCCGCGTACTCGATCTGGCGCACCACCACGTCTGCCAACGCCCGGTGGTCTTCCTCGGCTGCGAGGATGCCGAGCGTGTGCAGGTCGTCGGTGCTGGCGAGGGCGTCGAGCAGGTGCTCGGCGTCGAGGACGGTGACGTAGGAGTCGACGCGGATCAGGTCGGTGACCGGGGCGCCGTCGACGAGGCAGTAGGCGCAGGCCGCGGCGACCGCTTCCGGTTCCACCACCTCCGGCAGCATGAGCAGGAGGTCCTGGCCGGGGTTGCTGCGGGCGAGTCGGACGAGGGTGGGCAGTACATCCTCGCGCAAGGTGCAGGAGATGCAGCCGTGCCTCAGGTCGACCTGTTCGTCCTCGACGATGCCAGTGCCGGTACGGATCACCCGGCGGATTACACCGTCCCGGATTCCGGTGAGGTCGTGGCGCACCAGCAGCAACGACGGATCGGCGGCGAGCAGCGTACGGGCGACGGCGAAGGTCGCGGCAGGCCAGAAGCCGGACAGCACGGTCAGTGACGGGCGGGTATCGGCGTCGGCTGTCACGGTGTGGGCCGGGGCCTGTGGTGACGACGACATGGTGTTCCTCTCGACGTAACTGAAAACGATTGTCATTCTAAGCAGATGGAAGCTGTCGAAGCGAGCGGCGGTCCCCGGTCGAGACCAGGTCGGTCGTCGCGCCGCCCTACACCAGACCGCGCAGCGTGACGTCCGTATCCGCCGATCTGCGCGTCAAGGCCGGCGCGGATGTTCCGGTGATGGCGACGATTCGCGGTGCCGGCTACCGCCTCGCCCCCGACTGCTCCGTGCAGATCGTTCGCGACCCCGGCGTGGGTCTGACCAAACGGGTGATGTAAAACTGAAAACCGTTGTCGTTATCGTTAGACCGTGAGGAGGAACGGCCACTGTGTCCAGACGTTGTGACGTCACCGGCGCGCAGCCGAGTTTCGGCAACGCCGTGTCCCATTCCCACCGACGCACCCGGCGCCGGTGGAACCCGAACCTGCAGAACCACCGCTACTGGCTGCCGTCCGAGCGGCGGTGGGTCAGTCTCACCCTGACCGCAAAGGCACTGAAGACCGTGGACCGCAAGGGCATCGAGAAGGTGGTCGCCGAACTACGCGGACGGGGAGTGAAGCTCTGATGGCCCGCCAGACCGACGTACGCCCGATCGTGCGGCTGCGCAGCACTGCGGGAACCGGCTACACCTACGTGACCCGCAAGAACCGGCGCAACGATCCCGACCGCCTTGTCCTGCGCAAGTACGACCCGATCGTTCGCCGGCACGTCGAGTTCCGCGAGGCGCGCTGATGGCGCGCACGAGCCTCGGCAACCGGCAGGCGTGTCGCGAAAAGTTAGTCGCCCGACACGCGGGGACGAGAGCCGAGCTGAAGCGGCTGATCAGGCATCCCGATACCGATCCCGAGGTCCGCGCCGAGGCGGTCCGCCGGCTCAGCCGGCTGCCGCGCGACTCGAGCCCAGTCCGACTGCGTTCCCGCGACCAGATCGACGGCCGCCCACGTGGCGTGTTGACCCGGTTCGGGTTGTCCAGGGTGCGGTTTCGGGAGCTGGCCCTGCGGGGCGAGCTACCCGGGATCCGCAAGGCCTCCTGGTGACCTCGGCGATCACCGTGCCTCGCGGGACAGGACCCGTGCAAGGACGGCCACATGTACCACCGCGCGCAGGGGCGCGCGGTGTGAAAGGGGAGGTATGAATGCGACGTTGAGGGCTCGCGGCTTCGCGGCCCTGACGGCCGGGGTGGTGGTGGTCGCCGGCGCGGTGCTGGCGCCCGTCGCCGCGTCGGCGGCCGATCGGGTGGTGTTGTCCAAGGGGCACACCGACGCGGTCGACGTGCACTACGAGGGTGGTGCGCTGTCGTTGAAGGTGCACGACGACACCGTCAGTCCGTCCGTGACGCGGGATCCGGCGGACGTGACGTTCCAGGTCCTGCCCGAGGCGGCGATGGCCGTTCCGGACGATGCCCGCTTCGCGTTTCTCGGGCCGGCGGGAAGCCAGGTCTGGCTGCTGCCGATGACGCAGGACCCGGATCTGCTCTGGCCGGGCTGGAACACCACCACGCTCGACTCGGGCGTGTTCGCCGGTGACAAGGTGCGGCTGAGCCTGGTCGACGTGCAGGGGCCGGGCAACGTCACGCTGTTCACCCAGGACTCCTTCGGCGGCCCGATCATCAAGTTCCGAAGCGACGACGGCCTGCCGGACGCGATCGATGTTCCGGTGCACACCCACGCGCACTCGAACTGGGCGTTCAGCGCGCTGGGCACGTACACCCTGAAGTTCCAGGCCGACGCGACACTGACCGATGGCACGACGGTCAGCACCGGACCGGTCGACTACTCCTTCGTCGTCGGTGAACTGGCCGGCGGTGGACCGGAAGTCGGCGTGTCGATCAGCGGCATGGCCGACGAGTACCAACCCAACGACACGGTGACGCTCAACGCGGTACAGACGCCGCAGACCGAGCTGGACCACTACCACTGGTTCAGCAGGTGCCCGGGGGCGGACGACTGGACGATCATCCCGGGTGAAGCGGGCGCGAGCTACTCCTTCACCGCGACCAGACAACTCAACGCCTGCGAGTACGTGGTCAAGCTCTACGACGACGACCACGCCGTGGCCGCGACCAGCGAACCGGCAACCCTGTGGGTAGCGTTCCCGCCGGAGCAGCCAGGCGCCGCACAGACGATCACCGCGTCGATTGACGAGTCGCAGGGCTCGCTCGTGATCAGCGTCAACCCGGACGACCGGGCCGTGGTGCTGCCGCCCGCGCAGCTTAACCCCGCCGGTGACCGGTGGGAGAGCACCGGCGAGCTCCGACCTGTCACGGTGACGGACACTCGCGCCGGTCGGCCAGGCTGGAGTGCTTCCGGGCAGGTCCCGGCGGACTTCACCGGCCCGGACGGTGCGACCTTCAGCGCCGGCTACCTCGGCTGGAGCCCTCGGGTGATCGCCCAGGGGCCCGCTCAGGGCGTGGTCGCCGGCCCGGAGGTCGCGCCGTACACGGTCGGGACCGGCGGCGGTATCGGCAACAGCGCGGTGCTGGGCTCGGCACCGGGCGGCGCCGGACGGGGCACCGCACAGCTGGGTGCGGGCCTGCGACTGAGCCTGCCCACCGAGACGGCCGCGGGAACCTACACCGCCACTCTGACCCTCACCGCGATCTGATCGCCCGAACCCGTCCGACGGCCCGGATCTGATCCGGCCACCGGACGTGGCGGGGTGGGCGGGCCGTTGCCGCGACCCGCCCACCCCGCACTCCTCGCACCCTCAGGAACGGACACCGTCCCCGCCATGCGCCTGCTCGCCGCCATCGCCACCGGTATCGCACTGCTCGGTCCGCCCCCGCCCGCCCCGACTCCGGCGACGTCCGCCTCGACCGCGTCCGCGCCGAGCGTGCCCCCACCCGCGGCCGCCACGCCGACCGCGCGGCCCCACAACGCCATTGCCGCGGGTACGGCCGTCCGGGCGCTGGCCGCACCCACCCCGTCCACCACCGCGACCGCACCGGGGTCGTCAGGGTCGCCGTCCTCCGCACTGGCGGCCCCACCCGCCCTGACCTGGGGGGTGGCACCATCGAGCGCGAAGGGCCCGAACGGCCGCCCGGCGTTCACCTACAAGCTCGACCCTGGCGCCACCTTGACCGACTACGTCGCGGTCACCAACCATTCGACGCGCCCGCTCACCCTGAATCTCTACGCCAGCGACGCGTCCACCACCACACAGGGCGGATTCGACCTGCTGGCCGGCGGCCAACAGCCCACCGATGTCGGCGCCTGGGTCCGCTTCACCCGCGGAACCCTGACCGTTCCGTCGGCCTCTCGCCTGGACGTCCCCTTCACGCTCACGGTGCCCCGCAACGCCACGCCGGGGGACCACGCGGGGGGGATCGTCGCCGCGCTCGCCGCCACGACGGCGGACGCGCAGGGCAACCAGGTCTCGGTCGACCACCGGGTCGGCGCGCGGATCTACCTGCGGGTGACCGGTGAGCTGCAACCGACGCTGACCGTGGAGGACCTACGCGTGCGGCACACCGGTTCCCTCAACCCCCTTGCCGGTGGCACGCTCACCGCCACCTTCACCGTCCGCAACACCGGCAATGTGCGGCTCACCGGGCGGCTCACGCTCGGTACGACCGGCCCGTTCGGCCTCGGCCGGCGCTCCGTGGACGCGGCGGGGCTGCCGGAGATCCTGCCCGGCGCCGCGCTGACGACCACCGTACGCATGACGGGTGTGCCACCGCTGTTCCGGCTCGCCGCGACCGCCACCGTCACCCCGGCCGCAGTGGACGGCCTGGTCCTCGACCCGCCGCCGACGGCCGACACGGCGCAAGCCGCCATCTGGGCGGTGCCCTGGCCGCAGCTGGTCCTGCTGGCCTTGCTGGCCCTCGTCGGCTGGGCGCTGGTCGCGGCCCAACGGCGGCGCGCCCGACGGATGGCTCTGGCGGTGGCCGCCGCCAGAGAAGAGGGGCGCGCCCAGGCCAGCCAGGAGACCGGACGGACCATTGACGGTCAGCCCGCGGCGGTCGCCGCAGGAATCGGTGCGGAGTCCCGAGCCGCCAGCGACGGCGACACCGCGGCCAACCGCCCGGCGCCGGATCGCGGACGTCCCGACCGGGGCCGTAACCACCGACAACCGGACATCGACCGCACCGGAAAGGACGAGGAATGACACGGCTACGCCGTACGGCAGGAGCCGCGCCGGCCCTCCCGATCGCGTCGGGTGGTGCCGACGCCACCCGGCACATCGCCGCGGGGCGGTGCCACGCCGACGAACCACTACGAAGCCGCCTGGGGAGCGAGCAATGAAGATGAGAACCATGCGCGCCGGCGCGGCCGGTCTCGCGGTCGCCGTACTGGCGCTGACCGCAGGGGGTGCGCCGGCGGCAGCGGAACCCGCCGCGGTCACCGTGGCCGGCGCGGACCTGGTCTCCGTCGCGCTGGACGGTGACTCGATGTCGCTGCGTATCCGGGATGCCGCGCAGGCGGCCCGGGATGCGGCCGGACAGGATCCGGCCGAGGTGGTGCTTGGCCCGGACGGCGGCCTGGCCGGCCGGGTGCCGCCCGGGGAGGGCTTCGCGTTCCTCGGGGCGCCGGGACATGCCGTGTGGTCCCTGTCCGCCGGCGACAGCGGGTTCCCAGCCCTGGACGCCACCGGCGTACGTCCGGGCGTCGTGGCCGAGGACGAGGTGGCCCTCACGCTGCGCTCGGTCGAGGGGCCGGGAACATTCACCGCCTACACCCTGACCGGTCTCGGCACGGCGACCGTGCTCTTCGGCAACGGTCCGGGCTCGGCGCGGTCGGTGCAGCTGCCGGCGGGGACTCGTACCGGCGGCGCGGTCTGGGCCTTCGACGCGGCCGGCGACTACCGGCTCACCCTGACCGCCTCGGCCACCCTGCGCTCCGGGCAGGAGGTCAGCGCCGACGCGACGTACCGGGTGCGCGTGCCCACGATCAGCCCGGTCGAGCAGGCGCCGCCACCGGCCCCGGCCAAGCAGGCGCCGCGGCCCGCCGGGCAGCCAGCGGCGCGGGCACTCGCCGCGCCCGCCGTCGCGCCGCCGCCCGCCGCCGGCAAACCTGCCGTGGCACCACCCGTGGGGAAGGCGGCGGCGGCCCCGACGAGCGCACACCAGGTGATCGCCGACGGGCACCTCGACATGGGCCCGCAGCTGACCGGGGACAAGTGGAGGATCCGGATCAAGGACGACCGGACCAGCCCTCCGGTCTGGCGGGAGACCGCTGACGTGGTCCTCCACGTCAAGGACAACGCGAAGATCACGGTGCCCGCCGGCGCCGACTTCCTCGGCAAACAGGGCGACACCGTGTGGCTGCTGCCCCAGTCGCAGCAGGCAGGCATCGTCTGGCCCGGCTGGAACACCCAGCACGAGTCCGTCGTGTCGGGTGTCAAGGGCAACGTCACGTGGGCGCTGAAGGGCGTCAACGGGCCCGGCCGGTTCGCCCTGTTCCTGACCGGCTCATTCGGCAAGGCCGACGTGTTGTTCGACTCCGCCAAGGCTTTCCCCCAGCAGATGAGCATCCCGCTGAACACCCACGCTCACGGCAACTGGGCGTTCGGCAAGCCCGGCCTGTACCGCCTCGCGGTGCAGATGAGCGGCACCACCACCGCCGGCAAGGCGGTCACCGATACGAGGACGCTCACCATCGCCGTCGGCGACAGCACGGACCCGAACAGCGGCTTCGGCCCCGGCGGTGGCGGCCCCACCGACGGTGGTGGCGACGGCGGCGCGGATCGGGGCGGTGGCGGACCCCTGCCGCGTACCGGTGCGGGCTGGGTGCTGACGGCCGGAGCGACTGGATTCGTCCTCGTGGCCATCGGCGCTCTGCTGCTGCTTGTCACCCGACGTCGCCGCGCGGGCCTCGCCGACGCGCGGCCCTGATCGGCCCTCCGGGTGGGCCCGGCGGACCGGGGGGCGGCCTCGTCGCCGAGGTCGTCCCAGGCTGACAGCTGTCAGAAAGCAGTTCTCATTTTCATGTTGTTGTCCCGCGCGGCTCGACGGCGGCTCCAGCCGCGCGCGCGGGCCGAGACTTCGGAGGGAAAGGTGCGGATTTTCGGTGCCGGCGGGACGCGCACGCCCGCACACCGCGTCCCACGGCTGCTGCTGTTTCCGCTCCTGATCACGTTGCTGACCACCGGCTGCCGGGCAGAGCCGTCGTTGAGCGCGCACGACGAGCGCGTCCAGATCGTCACCACCACCGGAATCCTGCGCGACCTGGCGGCGCACGTGGGCGGTGGCCGGGTGGCCGTCACCTCGTTGGTGCCCGACGGCGCCGATCCGCACAGCTACGAGCCATCGCTGCGGAACATCCGCGACGTCGTCTACGCCGACGTCGCGTTCAGCAACTACCTGCTCCTGGAGGAGCAGGCCGTCATCAAGGCCCTGGACGCCAACCTCCGCGGCGGCGTACCGAACATCTCGCTGGCCGAAGGGGCGGTGAAGTACGCCGCGGAAATCATCCCGCTGGTCGAGGACGTGTCGCTGGACACCATCTGGCTGGGCATGCGAGTGCGCGGCACCGGCGCGGCGCACGGAGCCAACCGGTCCTCCGACGTGCTGCTCAGCGCGACCGCGGCGGACGGCCCAGGCCGAATGATCGCGTACCTGACCGAGTCCTTCGGCAACCCGTCGTTCTACGTCGACACCGCCGACGGGTTCGACCCCGCCGGCGGCTACCGTGACGACACCGCCACACTGCCGCCGGACGCACACACGCACATGAGCTGGGCGTTCACCGAGCCCGGGGTCTACCGGCTGGCCATGCGCGCACGGCTGGCCGTCGACTCGGGGGCGGCCCCCATCCCCATGGGCGACCAGGTCTTCACCTTCGCCGTCGGAGTGGATCCACACTCGGTGCCGGGGATGGCCGGCGCAGAGGTGCTGAACTCCGGACACGCCGATCTCACCGTCGACCTCGACGAACGCAGGCTCTACCTGTTCGCCGACCCGGAGGGCAGTGGCGAGGCGAACCAACGGGTGTACGACCCCGCCCACACCGTGATCGATGTGCCGAACAAGGCGCTGCTCGAAGTGCCAGGCGACCGGACGTTCCGGTTCCTCGGCCGCCCCGGCACGCAGGTCTACCAGCTGCCACAGGCAGTCCTGGGCAAGCACGTGCACGGCGAGATCGACCCACACCTGTGGCAGAACGTCCGCAATGCCATCTCCTACGTCGAACTGATCCGCGACACCCTGATCGGGGTCGACCCCCCAGGCGCCGCCACCTACCGCACGAACGCCTCGACCTACATCAGGCAACTCGAAGCGCTCGACACCTACGTCCGCGACACGATCGCCCAGATCCCACCGTCACGACGCCACCTGGTCACCACCCACGACGCGTTCGGCTACCTGGGCCAGGCGTACGGCATCCAGATCTCCGGCTTCGTCACCCCGAACCCCGCGACCGAGCCGAGCCTCGCCGACCGTCGCCGGCTCACCGAAACGATCCGCAACCTGCACATCCCCGCCGTGTTCCTGGAACCGAATTTGGCGGCCCGCGCCACCACCCTGACCGAGGTGGCGCGCGAGAAGGGGCTGCGGGTGTGCCCGATCTACGGCGACACGTTCGACCGTGACGTCACCAACTACCTCGACATGATGCGGCTCAACGCCGAATCGCTGCGCGACTGCCTGACCACGGCGAAGTAAGGGAGAAACAGTGACGGCAGGACAGGCGCGACGGCTCACCCGCACCACCACAACTGTCATGCGATGGGCGCTCGCGACACTGATCGTGTTCTCGGTGGCACCGAACCCCGCGGCGGCCAAGGAGCCGACACCGGGCCTCAGCCAGTCGATCGCGGCGGACCAACCGCTCGCCACCGGCCGGGCGATGCTCGCCGCCGGGCACGTCGACATCGGCCCCCGCTACGTCGACGACCGGTGGGCCCTGCTGATCCACGACGGCACGCAGGCGAAGCCCGTGTGGCGAGACCCCGACGAGACCCTGCTCCGCGTGTCCGACGCCGCGCTGCAGACCGTGCCGGACGATCCGGCGTACGCGTTCCTGGGTGTCGACGCCGGGAAGCGGGTGTACGTGGTGCCGCAGACGCAGAACCAGGACGTCGTCTGGCTCGGCTGGAACACCCAGGACCCCCGCGTCATGCAGACCATCGACCGCGGCGTCACCCTGACCCTGCTCGGCGTACAAGGACCGGGAACCCTGACGACGTACCTCCAGTCCGGCAACTTCGCCGCACCCCAACCGCTGTGGCGATCCGCCGATCCTGCGGCTCAGCCCTTCTGGGCCGAGGTCAACACCCACACCCACGCCAACTGGGTCTTCACCGAGCCCGGCGTCT
The DNA here is from genome assembly GCF_027497215.1 of Micromonospora sp. WMMD812. Taxonomy (NCBI): domain Bacteria; kingdom Bacillati; phylum Actinomycetota; class Actinomycetes; order Micromonosporales; family Micromonosporaceae; genus Micromonospora; species Micromonospora sp. WMMD812. The sequence continues at coordinate 6,941,340 of NZ_CP114904.1, forward strand.
ACCTGATCGCGGTGCAGGTGTCGGCCGACCTGATCAGCGGTGAGAAGGCCTCGGCGACCGGCACCCTGCGCTTCGCGGTGGGGGACGCGACCAGCACCGACGAGGCTCTCGCCGCCACGGCGGACCTCCCCACAGCCCATGGCCAGGCACCACCCGACGGCGACCGAACCGAGCCCGGAGCGTCGACCGACGGAGCCAACAGCCAGCTGCTCGTCGTGCTCAGCGGCGCGGCCATCCTGCTCGCCGCCGGCCTGGTCTTTCTCCTGCTCCGAGGACACGGCGCGAGACGCCGGGCCGAGCAGGAACGCCGTCCGTCGCCGTCAGGAGACCAACCGTGAGAGCTCTGGACATCGAGAAGCTGGACGTGGACCTGGGCGGCCGGCCGGTACTGCGAGAGGTACAGCTACACCTCGATCGGGGCGAACTGGTGGGTTTGCTCGGCCCCAACGGCGCCGGGAAGACCACCCTGCTGCGCGCCATCCTGGCACTGATCCGCACCCGCCATGGCCGAGTGCTGGTCGAGGGCAGGCCGGCCCGCCCCGGCCGGTCCGGGATCGGCTACGTCCCACAACGCCACGAATTCACCTGGGACTTCCCGATCTCCGTCGAGCAGGCCGTGCTGAGCGGCCGCACCGGCCGGATCGGCCTGCTGCGTCGTCCCGCCGTCGCCGACTGGCGAGCCGTCGGCGACGCGCTCGACCGCGTACAGCTCAGCGGCCTGCGTCGCCGACCGGTCGGCGAGCTGTCGGGTGGACAACGGCAACGGGTTCTGGTCGCACGGGCCCTCGCGCTCGCACCGAGCATCCTGCTCCTCGACGAGCCGTTCACCGGGCTCGACATGCCCACCCAGGAGCTGCTGGGCAACCTGTTCAGCAGCCTCGCGCAGGAGGGCAACGCCGTGTTGATGACCACCCACGACCTTCTCGCCGCGGTCGACGCCTGCAGCCGGCTGGTCCTGCTCAACGGTCGGGTCATCGCCGACGGGCCCCCCGCCGACCTGCAGGACGCCCGGTTGTGGACGAGAACCTTCGGAGTGAGCGCGACGTCTCCACTCATGAAGCTGGTGAAGGTGGCCTAGTGTCGATCATTGATTTCGTCACCGACCTGCTCAACCCCGACCTCGCGTTTCTCCCCAAGGCACTCGCGATCGCCGTCATGTCCAGCATCGTCTGCGGCGTCGTGGGCTGCTACGTCGTCCTCCGGGGTATGGCCTTCATCGGAGACGCCGTAGCCCACGCGGTCTTTCCCGGAATCGCCGTCGCCTTCGTCCTCCAGGGCAGCCTCGTGCTCGGCGGTGCAGTGGCCGGCGTCGCCACCGCACTGCTGATCGCGATTTTCTCGCAGAACCGACGCGTCAAGGAGGACTCCCTCATCGGCGTGTTCCTGGTCGCCGCGTTCGCCCTCGGCATCGTCGTCATCTCGCAGGCTCCCGGCTACGCCGGATCGCTGCAACAGTTCCTGTTCGGCTCGATCACCGGCATCCCCGACCGCGACCTCTACCTGGTCGCCGGCACCGGCCTGGTCATCCTCGGCCTGGTGCTCGCCCTGCACAAGGAGTTCGTGGCGGTCTGCCTCGACCGGGAGATGTCCCGCGCGATGGGGCTGCCGGTCTTCTGGCTCGACATCGTGCTCTACGTCCTCGTGACCCTGGCCGTCGTGATCTCCCTGCAGACCATCGGCAACATCCTCGTCCTGGCACTGCTGATCACCCCCGCCGCGGCGGCCCGGCTGCTCACCGACCGGCTAGGCGTCATGATGCTGCTCGCCCCGGTGATCGGTGGCACGTCAGCCCTGGTCGGGCTGTACCTCTCCTGGAGTTATGACACACCGGTCGGAGGCACCATCGTCTTGGTCGCCACCGCCGTCTTCCTCGCCGCCTGGCTGTTCGCCCCACGGCACGGTCTCCTGACCAGGCGTTGGCGACGCCCGGGCCGGCAACCTCTCGCCGACGACGGCAGATCAAATTCCGTGTCCGCTCCCGCTGACTCCCATTCGCCGGGTCCGACGGTGCCTGCTCGTGGAGGCCGGGTGCTCTCGCATGCCGACGGGAGGATGTTGGCCGACGGCGGCGACGATCGGCGACCATAGTCGACATGGCATGGGACCTGTCATGAGGTTGCCCCCTCAGGGCGGGCTGCCGCCGGTGGATGAGGTGGCCGGCGCAGTCGTGGAGATCGCTTGCGACGAATCAGGGTTCTCCGGCACCAACCTGCTCGATCCAGCCACGCCGGTGATCACGCACGCGAGTGCCGACCTGCGCGCCGAGGAGGCGGCTGCGCTGATCACGACACTGCGGTCCGGATTCCGCTTTTCGCCGAACGAGTTCAAGTCCCGGCAGTTCCTCCGCCGACCCGAAGCGGCTGAGATGCTGCGGTGGTTCCTGGCGGCGCTGCGCGGCCGGGCACACGTCCATCTGATCGACAAGCAGTACTTCCTCGTCACCCGCATCGTCGACCTGCTGCTGACCGAGCCGTCGTACGCGGCCGGTACCCGCCTGACCCAGGAACACCGGTCGGCCGCCCTCGCCTTGTATCGGGCCAGACACTCAGCCGGTTCAGACTGGGGGACGTTCCTCGCGGCCTTCGTCGAGATGCTCCGGATCAACCGGCGACACCAGCCGGATCACTGAACCGTGGACCGGTTCCTCCAGGCACGGGATGCGCTGATACGACACGGGCTGGGCGTGCGGGCCGAGGCCATCCTCCACGGCCTCAGCCGGACCCGCGTGCGCATCATCCTGGCCAGGCTGAACGACGACGACCGCGCGATCCCGCCACCGCTGGAGCCGTTGCTGCCGGCGCTGGCCGAGACCGTTCTGTTCTGGAGCGGCCGGAGGCGGCGGGTGCTGGTGATCCACGACGAGCAGAGCGCCCTCACGGCCGACCGGTTGCGGCGCCTCCAGCAGATACTGGCCGACGGCGCCGGACTTTCGCCGTCCGGGTCGCCGCTGGCCGGGCTGGTGATGGTCGACTCCCGGGATGATCCACGCGTCCAGGTCGCCGACCTGCTCGCCGGGCTGGCCCGGCGGCTGCCGGGGATCGTCGACGACGGCCCACTCCAGCCGTTGATCTCCCCGACCTCACTGCGCGATCCGATCGGCGAAGCCCTCCCGGCGTGACAGCCAAGCGGGGGCCGGGCTACCGGAGGCTCAGGCGGCTGATCGAGCACGATCTGGGCACCGATCAATCGCCGACCTTCCCAGTACGCGGGCCAGGCTCAGCTCCGCGGTCCCGATGGTGGACTCCGTCAGGGCGGTTGCCCACGGCGCCGATAGATGCCGGCAGCGACCAGGTGGGTGGTGAACCGGAACGACGTGCCGCACGTCACCACGTGCAAGTGGGGACTCGCCATCCCTTCATCCCCGACATCGCGGCAAGCCGATCGCCGCCGAGAACGGCCGGGACGGGGTCGGGCAACAAGGAGGGCAGGTACCCGCGACACAAGGAGTGAGATGAGCAGACGTAACGGTCTGACAACGGCGCTGGCACTGGCGGTCATCGTCGCGGCGGCGGTGACACCGGTCCAGGCCGCCCCGGGAGCCGCGTCGCCACCATCGGATACCTCGGCCGCGGCTCCGGGTCAGGGGAGTTGGGTCACCCTGGTAACCGGTGACCGGGTGCTCGTACGAACCGTGGCCGGGCGCACCGACCTGGCAGTGCATCCGGCGCGACGGGCGGCGCCGGTGAGTTTCCAGGAGCTGACGCGGCGCGGCGATCGGTATCTAGTGCCCGCGGACGCTGCCGCGCTCGTGCAGGCGGGCGTGCTGGATCGGGAGCTGTTCAACGTCACCGGCCTCGTGCGACAGGGGTACGACGACGCACGCACACCGAACGTTCCACTGCTGGTGCGGTACGCGGACACCGGACTGGCGGCCCGGTCGGCCCCCGCGGCGGGGGCGACCGTGCGCCGGGCACTGCCGCGACTGCGCATGACGGCGATCGACGAAAAGAAGTCCAGCGCGGCAGAGTTCTGGCGCGGACTGCTGCCGGATGGCCGCCAGCCGTCGGGCGCCCGCACGACCAGATTGGCCGACAGCATCGAGAAGATGTGGCTGAACGGCAAGGTCCGCGCCAGTCTCGAGCAGAGCGTGCCGCAGGTTGGCGCTCCGGCTGCCTGGGCGAAGGGCCTGACCGGCACGGGCACGACGGTGGCCGTCCTGGACACCGGCATCGACGCGAATCATCCAGACCTGGCCGGACGAGTTGTCCACTCGAAGGACTTCTCCGGCAAGGGCAGCGTGGCGGACGGCCACGGGCATGGCACCCATGTGGCGTCGACTATCGCCGGCTCGGGCGCGGGCTCGGAGGGCAGGCACCAGGGAGTTGCCCAGAGCGCCACGCTCGCGGTCGGCAAGGTGCTGGACGACTTCGGCTCCGGGTCATTTGACGCGATCATCGCGGGAATGCAGTGGGCGGCGGTCGACGCCCAGGCCCGGGTGGTGAACATGAGCCTCGGCGGCCCGATTACGGACGGCACTGATCCCTTGTCCGATGCCGTCAACACTTTGACCCGGGAGCACGGGACGTTGTTCGTCGTCGCCGCCGGCAACGAGGGAGCCGATGAGGCGGTGTCCACGCCGGCAGCCGCTGATGCGGCGCTAGCAGTGGCCAGTGTGGACAAGAGCGACGAGCTGAGCCCCTTCTCCAGCCGCGGCCCGCGATTGGGTGACGGCGCGGCAAAGCCGGAAATCGCGGCGCCGGGCGGGGGCATTGTGGCCGCCCGACCGGGCGGCGTGCCGCCGCTCGGCACACCGGTGGGCGATGCGTACCAGCAGTTGGACGGCACCTCGATGGCGGCCCCGCACGTCGCCGGGGCCGCGGCGCTACTCGTCCAACAGCACCCGGACTGGACGGCTGACCGGCTGAAGTCGGCGTTGATGAGCACAGCGGTCGAGGCTTCCGCCGGAACGTCGGCGGTGGGCAGCGGTCGGGTGGACGTCGCCCGAGCGACCAGCCAGCCGGTGACCGCGACCGGCAGCGTCTCGACCTTCCTCAAGTGGCCCAACGTGGGTCAGCCGCAGAAGCGCACCGTCAGCTGGTACAACCACGGGTCCGTTCCGGTACGCTGGCGTTCTCAGCAGCGCTCAGCCGCGGTGACGGGCAGCCCGCACCCGCCGGGCTGCTCGCGTTGTCCGCCGAGACAGTGACCGTCCCGGCGGGTGGGAGCGTGCCGGTGGAGTTGACGGTAACCGGCCAGGACGGCGCCGCCGGCACGTACGGTGGCGTGCTCACCGCCCGCAGCGCCGACGGGACGATCACCACCCGAACCGTGCTGACGGTGCGCCAGGAAGCCGAGATGTACGACCTGACGGTCAACCTGGTCGACCGGGCCGGAACCTCCCCGCCGTCGGGTGAATTGCCCAGCGTGTCGATCTTCGATCTCGACCACAGCGACTTCTTCTTCTGGGGGACGCCGGGCACCGTGCGGCTACCGGCCGGTCGGTATGCCGTGCACGCCACGATCCAGACCCCCCGGGCCGGACAGGAGCCCACGTACAGCTTCATCTCTCACCCGGAGCTGAAGGTCGATCGGGACAGGGTGCAGACGCTCGACGCCCGAGACGGCAAGCGGGTGTCGGTCAACCCCGACAACCCCGAAGCCCGCGGCGGCGGTTACGCCATCACGACGCACACCAAGGTCTCCGACTGCGCCTGTCCCTCCACCGTCCTGTCCCTGCTGGACCCCCGTTTCCAGGAGGCGTACGCGGCAACGGTGCCCGGCACCAGCTCGCCGAGCTTCGCCTTCGGGCAGGCACGGCGGGCGACCGAGCCCGAGCTGGAGCTGTTCACCGGAGGCAGGAACCGCTTCGAGGTCGCAGTCGGCTGGCTGTCCGGGGCGCCGGCATCGGCGCAGCGCGCCACCCTGCCGGCCGTCTACGGCGGGGGCGGCACGCCGGCTGAGCTGGCACGAATCGATGCCGAGGGCAAACTGGTCCTCATCGAGGTTCCCGGCGACACCACCGACGAGGAGGTGCTCGAGCGGACCGCCGCCATCAAAGAGGCGGGTGGAATGCTGGCCATGCTCAACGCTCCGGCCGATGCTTCAGGCCTGGTCCGCGCCGCTGGGCAGGCGCCCGACGATCCCGCGGCGGCCCTGCCCACCCTGCTCGGTTACGGCCAGACCGCGCAGCGATTCACCGACATGGTCAAGGCGGGTGACACCACGGCGTCCTACGTCAGCCGACCGTGGACCGAGTCACGGTACGAACTGACCTATGGTGTGCAGCGCCAGATCACCGCAGCCCAGGTCCACCGGCCGCGCACCCAGGACCTCGCCGCGGTACGGACCACCTACCACGACAACGGGGCCGATTCCATGCGCCACTTCGGCGCAGCGACTCCGTTCTTCGGCACGTCCCTGTCTGCTGGTTGGACGCTGCCGGTACGGGTCCCGACGGAACGCACCGAATACTTCACCCCCGGCTCCTGGGAGCTGCACCTCGGCTGGCGGGGCGGAGACATGCTGCACGACAAGCGACACTTCGAGGCCGGGCGCGGCAACCGGATCGCCTGGAACAAGGCCGTGGCAGGGCCGACATTCCCCGGTACGACGCAGACCCTGGACGGCGAGAGACCATGGGCCTGGCGCAAGGACGGCGCGATCGACGTGATCCTGCCGATGTACGGCGACGCCGCCGGACGACCACGAGTTCCCTTCCCCTACGACGGCACCGACACCGGCTCGATCAGCCTCTACCGGAACGGGGCACTCGTGCGAACCGAGCCGACGCCCGACACGGCCCGATTCGACATACCGGACGAGCCGGCGACCTACCGACTGGTTGCCGAGACCAACCGCGCGGCCGAGTGGTGGCCACTGTCGACGAAGGTGTCAGCGACCTGGAGTTTCCGCTCGTCGACCGAAGACGAGGCGAAGGCGCTGCCGCTGTTGACCACCCGGTTCGATCCCGCGGTGGACCTTCGGAACCGAGCTCCAGCCGGACCGTTCACCTTCCCGATGTACGTCGAGCGGCAGGGCGACGACCGGGTGAAGCTCACCTCCCTCACCGTCGACGTGTCGTACGACGACGGCGGCAGCTGGCAACCGGCCACCGTCACCCCGGCCGGTAACCACTGGACCGTCGGCGTCGCCTCCCCGGCCACCGGCTATGCCTCGATACGGGCGAAGGCCACCGACACCGACGGCAACACCGTGGAGCAGACCGTGCTGCGCGCCTACCAGATCGGCGGGTAGTCCCGACCGACATCGCCGGACGGTTGCGGCGTTCCCCGCGGCAACCGTCCGGCGGGCCGACACACCGACTGGCGATGACCGCGCGGGATCAGCTGGCACGCGTGCCCGCGAACACTTCCCGGCGCATCGACGAAGAACGTGCGAGCCCAGGCGACAGTGGGCAGACCTGACGTGAAGGAGCTGGACATGGCTGTGTTGACCCGGGCGGCGGACGCCGCCACGGACGACACCGACGCCGTCGTCATCAGACAGGCCCGGCAAGAGCCTGAACGGTTCGCGACCGTGTTCGACCGCTACTACCTGCAGATCCACGGATATGCGGCCCGGAGGTTGGGTGGCAGCCTGGCCGACGACATCGCCGCGGAGACGTTCCTGATCGCGTTCGACCTGCGGGAGCGGTACGACACGGCGCGCGCGGACGCCCGACCGTGGCTGTACGGGATCGCCTCCAATCTCATCGCGCGTCATCAGCGCACGGAGGTGCGTCAGTACCGGGCACTCGCCCGCGTCGACCGGTTCGACGTTGCCGAAGGGCACGCCGACCGGGTCGCCGTACGGATCGACGTCGAGGCCGTCCGGGGGCAGTTGGCGGCGGCATTGGCCAAGGTCGCGGCGCGTGACCGGGACGTCCTGCTGCTCGTCGCCTGGGCGGGGCTCAGCTGCGAGGAAGCGGCCGGGGCGCTGGGGATCCCGGCGGGCACGGCACGCTCCCGGTTGCACCGGGCACGAAAGAAAGTGCGGGCGGCCCTGGGCGGCGCGGACCCGACCGTAATCGGAAAGGACAACGACTGATGAATGACATGACGATGCTGCGCGACGCCTGGAGTGACGTGCCGCCCCCGTCGCCGGCGACCCGGGCGCAGGCACGGGCGGCGCTGCTGGCCCGGGCCGCACATGTCGACAACCCGGCCCCGCAACGGGCGCCGTCCCCGCGGGCACGCGCGTCCACCCCCTGGCGCCTGCCCCGGCTCGGCTGGCGGGTGGGCGTCATCACGGCGGCGGTCGCCGCGGTGGTCGGAGGTCTGACCGTGGTGGAGAGCGTCAACGGACCGGTGGACCGGGGGCCCGCGGGGACGGCGATCCCTGGCCTTCCGGCCGCGCGCCCGGCCAGCGCCGCGGAAGCTCTGGAGCGTGCCGCCTCGGCTGCGGGGGCGCAGTCCTTCACCGCGCCGCGTCCGGATCAGTGGATCCACGTCGAGGAGCGGATGACCAGCGGGGCAGGGCCCGGCGGTCTGGTCACCGGCGGGCCATACCGGACCCGGGTTCTGCAACATTGGATGCGCGCGGACGGCAGGCAGGTCGCCTGGTTCGTAGACGGCAAGTTCCAGTTCCAGGGCCAGCCGGCACGCACGACGCCGCCATCGGACTATCCGACGTTGGCCGCTCTGCCCACCGACCCGGACGCCCTGTTGCAGTGGCTGCACCAGGAGATGGGAGGGCTCACCGACAGCACCGAAGAGGACCGCAACAGCTTTTCGTTCGGGCAGCTGAACGCCATCCTCCGCAACAACGTGCTTCCGCCCGGCGTGGAAGCCGCGATCTACCGCGCGATGGCGAAGATTCCCAACGTGACGCTGGTGCCGGACGCCGTCAACGTCGATGGGCGACCCGCCATCGCGCTCGGCCGGGTTCAGGGCGGGTGGCTGCGCGAGGAGGTCTTGCTCGACCCGGACACCCATCGGCTGATCGGCGAGCGGGCTGTCGCGATCAAGGACTACACCGCCCACGGACTCGACGGCACCGTACGAGTGAAAAGCGGCACCGTCCAGCGACTCGTGGTGACCAACGTCGAGATCGTCGATCGGCCGGAGGAGACGGGCTGACCCGACCGAGTCTGGCCCGGGCGACAGCCCGCCCGGGCCAGCCGGTACCGCCTCGGCATGGGGTAAAGGGTCGACGCAAAGCTGTTCGACCTCGATCATCTCGACACCGGATCTGCGAGGGTGGCGACTCCACAACGCTAGGCCCGCCGTGGACCGGCGGTCCGAACTGCGAGTGCGTGCAGGTGCTTCTGACTCGGTAGCTTGTCGGTCATGACGGACGTACGGCTGGAGCCGATGACCGAGGATCAGTACAAGCCGTGGCGGGCCGAGGCCGAGGCGCACTACGCGCAGAGCGTCGCCGCGTCGGGCCAGTCGGCGCAGGATGCGGCCCGCAACGCCGCCGACACCTACGCGCAGCTGCTTCCCGACGAGTCCGCCACCCCTGACCACCATTTCTGGTACGCCTACGACGGCGATCGCCGCGTCGGCTTCCTCTGGATCAAAGTCGCCCACGGCAGCGCGTTCGTCTACAACGTCGCCGTCGAACCCGACGTACGCCGCCAGGGCTACGGCCGCGCAATCATGCTGGCCGCCGAGCGCTGGTGCCACGACAACGCGCTTTCCAGAATCGGTCTGCACGTCTTCGCCCACAACGCCGGCGCCCGGGCCCTCTACGAGCAGCTGGGCTTCACCGAGACCGGCCGCAACATGGCCAAAGACCTCTGACCGCGATTCGCCCGCGTACGTGCATGCTGTCGATACTCGCCTCGGCCAGTCGACCTGCCCGGCCGCGCCGAGGACGTCGAGCGTCGCCTGGTGCAAAGGTTTGCGGCGGGTGGAAGTCCCGGGCATTTGATCCACCGGGTACGGGTGGTCGAGAATCGACGCCGTGGAATACGCGGATCTCTCTCAGGCCTGGCTTCCATTGCTGGGCCAACTTGACCGCCATGTGTCCTCCGGGCGGCTTTCGCCGGACACGGCGAGGTTGCCCGATCTGATGAGCACCTATCAGGTGCCGGGGGTAGCATCGCCGTCGGGCACGTGAGCGGGCGGGTGTGGGAGGCGGGTTACGGCGTCACGGGTGGCGAGACGTCGACGCCGGTGACCCCGGGCACCGCTTTCGCGGCCTGTTCGATCAGCAAGCATGTCGCCGCGTTCGGTGCATTGCTCCTGGTCCAGGACGGTGTCCTGGATCTGGACACCGACATCGGCGAATACCTCACCTCGTGGCAACTACTCGACCGCGGGGGTCAGCAACCGGGAGTTACGTTACGACAATTGCTGGCGCACACGGCGGGTTTGTCCGACACCTGGTACCGCGGCTATGCCGCAGATCGCGCCCCGTCACTGTTCCAGGTCCTGGAAGGCAGCGGCCCGACGACTACTCCACCGGTTCGATCGACCCTGTTGCCGGGGAGCCGTTTCCGGTATTCGGGCAGCCACTACTCCGTGCTCCAGCAGCTGATGGTGGACGCGACCGGAACCCCGTTCGAGGATCTCATGCGAACTCTGGTGCTGGAACCGGTGGCCATGGCTGGCAGCAGTTTCGATCAGCAGTTTCCGCACCAGCGACCGCATCTGGTTGCTCGTGGCCATCACGCTGGTGGCACCACGATTTCCGGCGGCTGGCGAGCGCAACCGGAGACGGCCGCCGCTGGACTGTGGAGCACCCCGGCCGACCTGGTCCGGCTCGACCTCGAGATCGCCCGGGCGGCCTCGGGAGAATCGAAGCTGCTGGACCGCGACCTGGCCACCGAGATGTGGACACCGCAGATTCCTGGCGGGAGCTACGGGCTCGGCACTGAGGTCGACGACCGCGCCGGGCGTCGGCGTTTCGGGCACACCGGGTTGAACGTCGGCTATACCTGCTTTTCCTACGTGTGGCCCGACAGCGGCACCGCGGTCGCTGCGACGACCAACTCTGAGGATGGCTGGGAGCTGCTGGCCAGCATCCGCGCCGCCGCGGACCGTCGGCACACCACCAGAATCACCGCCGCGCCGCGTGGTGACGTGACGGGCCGCTATGTCCTCCACGACGACTACCCGATCGACATCGCGGTCACCAACGGCCAACTGAGCTTCTCCGCCGCCGCCCAGCAACCGGTTGTACTCCTGGCGGACCCGGACGGTCGCTACCTACACCCAGGACTCGATCTGGAAGTCCGGTTCCGGCAGACCGACGACCAGCGTTACCTCCTGGAACTGCGGCAGGAAGGAGTCACGCAAACCGCGACACCATCGACCAAGCAGCCGGAACAGGTGAATATCCACCTGTGAGCTTGCCGCGGCCGACATGTGCTGGCCGGCACCACACCGTACTCGGCGGCCCACCCGCCAGGCGCGTCGCCACCCTCTTCCCACGCCGGGCCGGCGAACGTGTGTAGCTAACCTTCTTGACGATCCATAGACGTGTAGCTAAGTTTCGGTCATCGGACTGAGAGGTGGCCGTCTATGCGTACCCGTCTCGTTGCCGCGACCGCGCTGGCAGCCACGTCGATGGCCAGCCTCGCGCCGCTTCCCGCCCGCGGTTCCGCCGCGCCGGCGAGCCCGGCCGCCGAACATGGCTGGGTCACGTCGACCCTGCGGCACATGAGCCTGGAACAGAAGGTCGGCCAGCTCTTCGCCGCCTACGTCTACGGCGGTGACGCCGCCGAGCCCACGGCCGCCGACCGCGCCGCGAATCGGGCGGCATTCGGCGTCGAGACGCCGGCCGAGGTGGTCGACCGGTTCCACCTCGGGGCCGTCTGCTACTTCTCCTGGTCGCACAACCTGGACGATCCTCGCCAGATCGCCACCCTCTCCAACGGCCTTCAGCGCGCCGCTCTCGGCGACGGCGCAAAGGGCCGGGTGCCGCTGCTCATCTCCACCGACCAGGAGCAGGGCGTGGTGCTGCGGATGCCCGCCCCCGCCGCGCAGTTCCCCGGTGCGATGGCGTTGGGCGCCGGGCGGTCACCCCACGCCGCCCGCGTGGCGGCGACGATAACCGGCCGCGAGCTGCGCGCCGTCGGCATCCACCAGCCGTACGCGCCCATCGCCGACGTCAACGTCGATGCCGGCAACCCGGTGATCGGCGTACGATCCTTCGGCGCCGACCCCGCGCTGGTGGCGCGCCTCACCGCCGCGCAGGTCACCGGCTTCCAGGAGGGTGCCGGCGCGAGCGCGGTGGCGAAGCACTTCCCCGGCCACGGCGACACGGCCACCGACAGCCACACGGGTCTGCCGGTTATCGACCACAGCCGGGCGGAGTGGAACCGGATCGACGCGCCGCCGTTCCGGCAGGCGATCCGCGCCGGCGTCGAATCGATCATGACCGCGCACATCGTGGTCCCCGCGCTCGACACCTCCGGCGATCCCGCGACGCTGTCGCCGCGGATCCTCACCGGCGTGCTGCGCGGCGAACTCGGCTTCCGGGGCGTCATCGTCACCGACGCGCTGAACATGGCCGGTGTCCGCGCGAAGTACGGCGACGAGCGGGTGCCGGTGCTGGCGCTGAAGGCCGGCGCCGACCAGCTCCTGATGCCGCCGGACCTCGCACTCGCGCGGGACGCGGTGCTGCGCGCCGTCGCCACCGGCGAGCTGCCCGAGCGGCGGATCGACGAGTCGGTCCGGCGCATCCTCGGCCTGAAGTACCGCCAGGGGCTGGCCCGCTCACCGCTGGTCGACGTTGACGAGGCGGTACGCACCGTCGGCGCGGCCGGGCACCTCGCCGCCGTCGCCCGGGTCACCGATCCGACGCTCACCGCCGTGCGCAACGACGCCGGGCTCCTGCCGCTGCACCGTGCCGACCGCTCGGTGCTGGTTACCGGCTGGGACAGCGCCGCCTTCGCCCCGGTCGCGACGATTGCCGAGGGGTTCACCGCCCGCGGCTCCCGCGCCACGGCCCGGCCGGCGACGCTACCCAGCGATGCGGTGATCGCCGCGACCGCCACCGAGGCCGCCGGGCACGATCTCACCGTCGTACTGGTGAACAAGGCGTGGGACACGCTCGTCACCGACCCGCGCGGCACGCAGCGGCGCCTCGTCGCGGCGCTGCTCGCAACCGGGAAGCCGGTGATCGTCGTGGCGGTCCGCGATCCCTACGACATCGCCTACCTGCCGGGCGTGACCACCTACCTGGCGACCTACTCGTACACCCGGGCGGCGATGGACGCCCTCGTCCGCGCACTGCACGGCGAGCTGTCCCCGACCGGACGGCTGCCCGTCACGATTCCCACGGCCGAGGGCGCGGGCTCCGTGCTTTACCCCTACGGCCACGGCCTGACCTGGTAGGCGGCGACCAATGCCGCACAGGAACTCACTGAGGAGTGCGCCTTGACCACGTCGTCGCGTCGCCTGCTCCGCTCCGTCGCACCCCGCCCGTTCGCGCTCGGCCTGGCCGTGCTGGTCCTGGCCACGTCGGCGCCCGCCGGGCCGGCCGCCGCCGCGCCGTCGCCGGCCGGGTCCGGACCACCGGCCGTCACGCCCGCCGACATCCGCTTCCGGCATGACACGCTGCGTCCCGGCGATGCCCGCGAGGTCGGACTGCTCCCGGCGCAGGTCGATCGCATCCCCGCCGACCTGGCGGCCTACCTCGAGCCGACGCCGGACCATCCCGGGCATCCCACGTACGCCGGCGCGGTGGCGCTGGCCGCCAAGGACGGCGTGATCGTCCAGCACACCGCGGTGGGCACGGCGGTGCGGTACGCCTCCGTCGGGCCGCCGCCCGAGCTGGTCGGCGTGGAACTCCCCGCCGACCAGCAACTGCCGATGCGGCCCGACACCATCTTCGACCTGGCATCGGTGTCGAAGCTGTTCACCACGATCGTCCTCCTGCAGCAGGTCGAGCGGGGGCGAGTGGCCCTGGACGCGCCGGTCGCCCGGTACGTGCCGGAGTTCGCGGCCGGCGGCAAGGAGTCGGTCACCGTACGGATGCTGCTCACCCACACCTCGGGTCTGCCCGCCTTCACGCCGCTGTGGAGCCGCTACCCGACGCCGGAAGCCCGCTTCGCCGCGGCACTCGCCACGCCGCTCGCGGCCGGTGCGACGCCCGGCAGTCGGTACGTCTACTCCGACCTCGGGCTCATCTCGCTGGGCGTGCTGGTGGAACGGGTGACCGGCCGGCCGCTCGCCGAACTGGTCCGCGACGGGGTCACGGCGCCGCTCAACATGGTCGACACCGGCTACAACCCGGGGCCGGAGCGTCGGTCCCGGATCGCCGCGACCGAGTACCAGCCGTATGCCGGGCGCGGCATGGTCTGGGGCGAGGTGCACGACGAGAACGCCTGGTCGCTCGGGGGAGTGGCCGGCCACGCCGGAGTGTTCTCCACCGCCGCTGACCTGGCCCGCCTCTGCCAGTCACTGCTCAACGGCGGCGAGTATCGCGGGCGACGAATCCTGCGGGCCGAGACGGTGCGGGAGATGCTGGTCAACTACAACGCGCCGCTGGAAGCGGCCTACCCCGAGAGCGACCGGGGACTTGGCTTCGAGCTCAACAAGCACTGGTACATGATGGGGCTCTCCTCCCCGGTGACGTTCGGGCACACCGGCTTCACCGGCACCTCCCTCGTCGTCGATCCGCTCTCCCACTCGTTCGTCATCCTGCTCAGCAATCGAGTGCACCCCGATCGCGGCTGGGGCAGCAACAACGTCGCCCGGAGCGCGGTCGCACGCGATCTCGCCGAGGCGATGCCGGTGCGGCCCCGCTCGGGCAGCGCATGGCGGGCGGACCCACGCGACCGCGCGACCGCGACACTCACCGCCCCCCTGCGCCGGGTGGCGCGGGGCGGCACGGCCACCTTCCTCCTCTGGTACGACACCGAACCGCGTTACGACAGCGCGCGGTTCGAGGTCTCCACCGACGGGGGACAGACCTGGGCCCCGGCACGGATGCTGCTGCGCAACGGAGACCGACGGTGGACCGCCGACGGCGCGGTGACCGGCTACGGCGGGCGAGACTGGTGGCAGGTCTCGCTGGCGCTGCCCGACCAGGCGGGTCATCTGCGCTTCATCAGCACCACCGACGGCTCGGGCCAGGGCCGTGGGGTCTACGTGGACCGGATCATGGCGGTGGACCGGGACGGGCTGCTCTTCCACGGCGAGGGTGGCGCGGACGCCGCCCGACTCGTCGCCGACGGGTGGTCGCCCGCGCGTACCTGACCGCGTCTGCCCTGATCAACTGGCGATGGAGACCTCACCGCCCTCGCCCGTGCCGGGGTGGGCGACGACACGGTTGCCGTGCGGGCAGCGGCGCGGATCGAATCGGCGGACCCACGCCGCGTGGTCAATGAGGTAACGGGGGCAGCTCCGGGCTGTCGAGCCAGGCGGCGAACAGGCCGTCCAGGGGTTCGCGGGCGAAGCGCTGGGCGTACGACCGGAACTGCTCGGTCGTCACGGTCGCGTGCCGGTGCTCGGCAACCCAAGCCCGTAGGAGCGCGAAGAACGACTCCTCGCCGATCTTCTTCCGTACGGCATGCACGGTGAGCGCGCCACGCTTGTAGACCTGCGGGTCGAACATCCGGTCGACACCGGGATCCGCGACGACGACGCCCTGCGGGCTGGCCGCGATCCGCGCGTACCACTGGGCCGCCAGCGCGTTCGCCGGCAGATCGCCGCAGACACCGGACCACAACCACTCGGCGTACGTGGCGAAGCCCTCGTTGAGCCAGATGTGCCGCCAGTCCGCGACCGTGAGGCTGTTGCCGAACCACTGGTGGGCCAGTTCGTGCACGACGAGCCGCTCGTGCGTGCGCCGCCCGTCGACGTGGTTCCTCCCGAAGACCGCCATGCCCTGCGCCTCGACCGGGTCGTCGAGGTCGTCGTCGGCGACCACGACGACGTACTCCCGGAACGGGTACGGCCCGAAGAGCCGCTCCAGCGCCGACATGATCTCGCCGTGCCGGCCGAAGTCGTGGGCGACGGCCCGGCGCAGCGCGGGCGGGACCGCGGCGCGCTGCACCACTCCGCCGACGGACAGGTCCACCACCTCGTAGCGTCCGATCTGGACGCTCATCAGGTACGGCGAGGTGGGTTCGTGACGTTCGTACACCCAGGTCGTGCTGCCCGCGCCACGCCGTTGGAGAACGGGATCACCGGTCACCAGGACCGCATACGGAGAGGCGGCCGTGACCGCCACCCGGAAGGTGGCCTTGGCGCCGGGCTGGTCGTCGCACGGGAACCACGACGGTGAACCGTTCGGTTGGCTGGCCACGAGCACCCCGTCGGTGAGCTCCTCCCACCCGAGGTCGCCCCAACGACCGGAGATGGGCACCGGCTTCCCCGCGTACCGGATGTCCACTCGAAAGGTGTCCTGGGCGCCGATCGGTTGCTCAGGCTTGATCTGCAGCTTGTCCGTCCGGTGGATGTACTTCGCCGGGCGCCCGTCCACCCGGACGTCCTGCACGCGGAGCCGCCCGAGGTCGAGAGTGAACCGCGACAACGGCTGGACGGCCACCGCGGTGATCTCGGCCCGGCCGGCGAGCCGGTTCGACACGACCCGGTAGTCGAGGTCGAGATCGTAGTGCAGCACCCGGTAGCCGCCGTTGCCGTGCTCGGGAAGGTACGAGTCGCCCGAGCGGTCCGCACCGGGCGTGGCACCGCCCGACGCCGACGCCTTCGGAGTCATGCCGGGCCACCTTCAGGCGACCCCTTCCGGCCCTCGCCCGAGGCGCCGTAGGCGTGCTCCGGCGTGTGCGGCCCGTTGTCGGCGGTCATGCTGGCGGCGCGACCGGCGGCGGCCAGGTCGCGATCGGGTTGCCCAGCCACCGGCTGTCGCACGGCACGGCATCGCCGCGGGTCACCAGCGAACCGGGCCCGACCGTGGTCCGCGCGCCGATGCTCGCGCCCGGCAGGACGATGCCGTGCGGGCCCAGCGCGGCTCCCGCGCCCAGTGCCACCTCATCCATCCGCATCACACGATCATGGAACAGGTGGGTCTGCACCACACAACCGCGGTTCACCGTGGCCCCGTCGCCGAGCCGCACCAGGTCGTACTCGGGCAGCCAGTAGGTCTCCAGCCAGACGCCCCGGCCGATCTTCGCACCGAGCGTGCGCAACCACGCCGTGAGCAGCGGCGTGCCGGTCGCGAAGCGGACCAGCCACGGCGCGGCGAGGACCTCGACGAACGTGTCGGCGAGCTCGTTGCGCCACACGAAGGAGGTCCACAGCGCACGCTCGGCGACCCGGAACCGCCCGACCAGCAGCCACTTCGCAGCCGTCGCGATGGCGGCGGCGGCGATCGCCGCACCCAGCAGCACCGGCCCGGAGGCGAGTGCGGCCGCCCACCACCCGGCCGTCCGCCACACGAACGCGAGCACGGCCAGGACGCCGACCGCCAGGGCGGCGGCGAACATCACCGGGACGATCCGGCACAGCTCGATCGCCGCCCGGGCCAGCTTCAGCCGGACCGGCGGGTCGGAGGTGCGGCTGGTGTCTACCGCTTCCACGGTACGGCGCAAGGGCATCGGCGGCGCGCCGAGCCACGACGAGCCCTTCTTCGCCTTGCGCGGCGCCGACGACAGCACGCCGACGAGCCCACGCTTGGGCACGGAACGGCCGGGTGCCGCCATCCCGGAGTTGCCGAGGAACGCCTGTTTGCCCACGCGGGCCGGGGCGACACGCAGCCACCCGTGGCTCAGCTCGTAGGTGGCGACCATGGTGTCGTCGGCCAGGAAGGCCCCGTCGGCAACCGTGGTCATCGCGGGCACCGCGAGCACCGTGGAGGCCTCCACCCCGCGCCCCACCCGGGCACCCAGCAGCCGCAGCCACACCGGCGTGAAGAGGCTGGCGTAGAGCGGGAACAGCCCGACGCGGGCCATCCCCATCAGCCGCTCGGTCGTCCACACCTGCCACGCCACCCGCCCCTGCACGGGGTGGTACCCGGCGTGCAGGCCGATGCTGAGCGCCCGGACGGCCCCGAGCACCAGCAGCGCATAGCCCACGACATAGGCGACGGTCGCCACCGCGACGGCGGCCAGCACAGAGCCGAGTGCCGGTCGGACGGCGAGCGCCCAGCCGAGCAGGGCGAGCGCCGGCAGCGCGGCGACGGCCGGCACCAGCCCCAGCAACTGGGCGGTCATCCCATACGCGACCGCCCAGAGGTGTGACCCGATCCGCGATCGTCGGGGACGCGGCCCGGGCCAGTCGGCCGGATCCTTGCCAGCGGGAGCGGCCGGTGAGCCGGCCCAGCGCTGGTTCGCCGGTACGACGCCGGCCACGGTCGAGCCGGCGGCGATGCGCGCGCCCTTGCCGACCCGGGCGCCGGGCATCAGGGTTGTGCGGGACCCGACCCGGGCGCCCGCGCCGACGCGTACCTTGCCGATGCGGACGACATCGCCGTCGACCCAGTGGCCGGACAGATCGACCTCCGGCTCGATCGCCGCGCCTCGGCCGAGCTTCAGCAGGCCGGTGACCGGCGGCGCGGAGTGCAGGTCGACGTCGGGGCCGATCTGCGCGCCGAGCGCCCTCGCGTACGTGATCATCCAGGATGCTCCGGCGACGCTGGTGGCGCCGGTCAGCTCGGCGAGCCGTTCGGCGGCCCACAGCCGCAGGTGCACGCTGCCTCCGCGCGGGTAGCTGCCCGGGCGCACCCCGCGGAGCAGCAGTCGCGCTCCTCCGGCGGCCACGGCGATCCGGCCGAGCGGGCTGAACAGCAGCGCCCAGCCCAGCGCCACCCACCACCACGACGCGACCGGTGCCCAGGGCGCCGGAGCGAGCAAGGCGAGGACGTTGCCGAGTGCGGCCAGGACGGTCAGCCAGCGAAGCCCGACCAGCGCGAGCATCGGCACCATCAGCACCGCCTGGACCAGCCCCGCACGCCGCGGCGTCGGCCGGACCTCCCGGCGCGTCGCCGCCGTGGTTTCGAGCGCGTCGAGTACCGCCGCGAGCCGCGACAGCCTCGGGTGCAGGTAGAGGTCGGCCACCGACACCTGCGGGTGCCGGCGCCGGATCCACGCCACCAGTTGCGCCGCGTTCAGGCTGCTGCCGCCGTGGTTGAAGAAGTCCGCTTCCGGCTCGGTGGGGCGCAGGCCCAAAACCTCCGCCCATCCGCCAGCGAGCCACTCCTCGGTCGCGGTCAGCTCACCCGCCGCGTCCTCCTCGGTGGCCAGCGGCCAGGGCAGCGCGGCCCGGTCCACCTTGCCGGACGTCCGGGTCGGCAGCGCATCCACCACGGCCAGCAGCGGAACGAGCGCGGCCGGCAGTTGCTCACGGATCCGCAGCGCCGCCGTCGCGCCGTCGAATGCGACGCCGTCGTGCGGGACCACGTACCCCACCAGCAGTTGGTTGCCCGCCGCGGTCCGCCGCACTGCGGCGGCAGCACCGGCGACTCCCGGCAGCGCCTGCAGTGCGGCGTCGACCTCACCCAGCTCGATCCGGCGCCCGCCCAGCTTGACCTGTTCGTCGCCGCGGCCGACGAACAGAAGTCCCTCGGGCTCCGCCCGGACGATGTCCCAGCTGCGGTACGCCCGCTGCCAGCCCAGAGCGGGCAGCATCGCGAACTTCTCGGCGTCCTTGCCCGGGTCTAGGTAGCGGGCGAGCCCCACCCCGCCGATCACCAGTTCGCCGGTCTCGCCCATGGCGACCGGAGCGCCGGACCCGTCGACCACCGCGAGCTCCCAGCCGGCCAGCGGCAGCCCGATGCGTACCGGCCCCTCGCCGGTCATCCGCGCGGCGCAGGCGACCACGGTCGCCTCGGTCGGCCCGTAGGTGTTCCAGACCTCGCGGCCCTCGACGGCCAGGCGCTGCGCGAGCTCCGGCGGGCAGGCCTCCCCGCCGAAGATCAGGAGCCGGACCTCCTCCAGCGCCTCGACCGGCCACAGCGCAGCGAGCGTCGGCACCGTCGACACCACGGTGATGCGCTGCTCGGCCAGCCACGGACCGAGGTCGACGCCGCTGCGGACGAGCGACCGCGCGGCCGGCACCAGACAGGCGCCGTGCCGCCACGCCAGCCACATCTCCTCGCACGACGCGTCGAATGCCACCGACAACCCGGCCAGGACCCGGTCCTGCGGGCCGATCGCCTCATTGGACTCGCCGGCGAGAAACAGTTGCGCCTCGGCGTCCACGAAAGCCGCCGCCGCGCCGTGGCTGACCGCGACACCCTTCGGGGTGCCCGTCGAACCGGAGGTGAAGATGATCCATGCGTCGTCGTCCGGGCCGGGCCGGCCCGTCCGGCCCGCCGGGGTACGGCGGAGCGACACCGTCAGCCCGTCACCGAGCACCGCGGCGACATCCGCCTCGGCGAAGACGAGCTCGGCGCGTTCCTCGGGATCGTCCGCGTCGACCGGCACGTAGGCCGCGCCCGCCGCGAGCACACCGAGGATCGCCAGGTACAGCTCGGCCGTACCGGACGAGACCCGGACGCCCACCCGATCGCCGACGCCGATCCCGTGCCCGGCGAGCGACATTCGTACGGCCTCGACCTCAGCGGCCAGTTCACGGTACGTCAGCGGCGTGGCACCGTCGTCGAGAGCGTCGGCCCCGGGGTGCGCGCGCACGGTCTCGTCGATGATGTCGACCAGCGTGCGGCGGACCGGGGCCGAGGAGGATCGGAACACCGCGGGGACCGCCGGTGCGGTGACCATCGGCGGAATCGCGACCGGCCGGGGATCAGTCGTCATGGTCACCGGGCGTGCACCATCTTCACCTCGCGGGTCAGCGTCAACCAGGCGTGCGGCATGCGGACCCGCCCTGGGCAGCCGTCAACGCTACGTCGCACCATCGGGAAAGTGACGACAAAGTAGCGGATTCGTGTCCACCACCACAGCGAATCGCCTGCACATGCCGGTCGGCTGCGCCGTATCGCCAGCTGATCAACGCCAGGGCTGGTCAGCGCCGCGGCTGCTCACCGGAGCGGCGGACGACCAGTTCCGCCTGGAAGAAGACGGGCCGGTGCCGGTGCCCCACACCGGCGTTGGCGTGGCGGCGGACCCGACGGTGGAGGTCAGTCGCTGTGGTGGCGGCTGGTGGAGTGGAGTGACCGGTGACCGCTCTCCTGATCCGGCTCGTTGTTCGCCACTGGCTTGCCCAGCCGGGTCACCCAGTCGACGAACTCCGCGTCCTGCCTCGGCAGCGGCTCGCCGTCCGCCGGGGTGCCCGCGCCGTCGATCCGGGACTTGTTGCGCCGGAACAGGCCCAGCCGACCGCTGGCCCGCCCGTTGGTCCGTCCCGCCTCGACGACGGCTGCCGGGGCGGCCGGGGCGGGGACCGCGGCGACCGGATCGGGCCCGGCGGGGCGGGCTGGCGCGGCGCCGGTCGTGGGCGCGGGCGCGGCGCGCTGGGCGGTCGCGAGGGCCTCCCAGTTCGCGGCCCGGTTCAGGTCGGGCAGGGGCGGCCGGTGTCGAGGTGGGAGCGTCGGTTCGGGCGTCTCCCGCGTGTCGGCCGGATGGGTCGCCTCGGCGCCCGCAGCGGGCTCGGTCGAGGGCGGCACCCGCCGCGCCGGAACGACCGGCCAGGTCGCCTGAACCCGCGTCAGGTCGGTCTTCGGCGGCTGGTACATCCGGCGGGTCCCCGGGGCGACGAGTGCGCCGCCGGGCATCCCGTCGGGTTCGGTGTTGTCGGCCTCCGCCTCCGCCATTCCGGAGGCGTCCCCGCCGGGTCCGGTGGGCAGGTGGGCCGCCGACGCGGGGGCCGGTTCCGATGGCTCCCGGCTGTCGTCGAGGTCGGCCGGCGCGGCGAGGTCGGCCGGTGTGGCGACGTCGTCGAGGTCGGCCGGTGCGGCGAGGCCGGCGGGGGCGGCCGGTGCGGCGAGGTCGGCCGGTGCGGCGAGGTCGTCGAGGTCGGCCGGCGTGGCGAGGTCGGCGGGGGCGGCCGATGCGGCGGTGACGGCCGGTGCGGCGATCCGCGTCGCGGGGTCTGCCGGTACGGCGCTGGCGTCCCGGTCGCCAGCCGGCGCACCGACGCCCAGCGGTTCGGCTGCGGCCGGGAGCTTCGCCGCGGTCGCGCCGGCGAGCGGCCCCGTGCCAGCCAGGTCGACAGGCTCCGGCTCGCCGGTCGTACCACCTTCGGCCGGCGTCATGGCCTGCGGCACGGCCGGGTCGGTGGACAGCGGACGGAGGATGTCGCTCGGCTCGACGACCCGCGTTTCGGCGGTGCGCGGCCGGTGCGGCCAGCGGAACGACGCGGCGGCGGAACCGAGGACACCGGCGGCGATCGCGAGCAGCGCGCCGTAGTACGGCGTGATCTGGTGCCGGTCGACGGTGTCGCCTTGACCGGCGGTCAGGTAGGCGAACGCGACCAGGACCGCGCCGGCCATGCCGGTCGCGCCGGTGACCAGCGGCGAATGCCCGCGCCAGCGGGCGAGCCCGCCGGTCGCCGCACCGATGAGCAGGGCCACCGCCGGTAGAATCAGGAGCGTCTGCCGGTGTGCCGCGTCGGCGTCGAGCCCGGCCTGCTCCAGCACACCGAGCCGCACTGCGGGCAACGGCCCGGCGGTTGCGAGCGACGGGACGACCGAGACGAGCGCCAGTAGCCAGACCACGCAGCCCACCGCCGCCACGTTCCAGCCCAGCGGCGGCTTCATCAGGACGGCGATCGCGGCACCCGCGCCGACCAGCGCGCCGAGGGTCGCGCAGATGCCGACGGCCCAGATCGGGTCCACCGCGAAGCGCTCGACGGCCTGGGCCGGCCGGACGCAGAGCGGCGCCACGACGGTGGCACCCAGCGCGGCGGCGGCGGCGAGGGCCACCAGCCTGCCCGTGCTCTCCAGCACCCCGTACCGGCGGGCCAGGCGTGCGGTGACGACGGTGCCGGCTACGGCGGCGTGTGCCGCGAACCAGCCCACCCAGACGAGCTGGGCAGGCCACTGGTTGACGGTGGCACCGGCGGAGGCGCCGCTGAGCTGGACGATGCCGAAGCCGAACGCGAGGCCGAGCTGGCCGGCGCCGGCGAGCACGCCCATCCCGACCGCTGTGAGCAACAGGTTACGCCAAGTGCGAAAGACCATGTCCGGCACGTTACGCACCAAGTGCACCGGTTTCACCGGAATGCCGGATTCCAGGTCGGACCGCGGTGCCGGCGGCTACGTCAGTGCCACCGGACGCGCGATGCACGTGGTGCCGCCCACCTTGGTGAGCATGTGGACGGAGCCCAGGTCGCGGTCGACGCCAGCACCAGATACGGATGGTCGCGCCGATGCAGCGGCTCCCGCTCACCCGTGGCAGGCGACGGACCTGCGGTCGGGCACAGGTCCGGCGTGGACCCATGGCTGGCCTCGTCCGGTCGGCTGGGGGACGCCGCCGGCGAGTTCGGATCTGTAGGCGTCGCCGGCGCGGACTGTCAGGAGGTGGCCGGCGTCGTCGTGTCTGTGGGGCTTGCCGGCGGCGATGCCGGGTCGGTGGAAGGGGAGCCGCTGGGCGCCGGGCTGCTCGGCGCCGGCGTGCCGCCCGACGGGGTCGGACCGGGTGTGGACGGGGCCGGGGTGGGGCTGCCGGACGGGCTGGGAGTGGCGGTGGGTGGCGGCAACGAGGGGGAGCCGGTCGATCCGGGCGTCGGACGTACCGTCGGCGTCGTGGTCGGTGGCCTGGTGGCCGGGCTCGTGGCCGTCGGCTTCGGTGCGCCGGTCGTCGGACGTGGAGGCGCCGGGTCGGCGGTCGGCTGGCGCAGCGACTCGGTCTGGGCCACCGAAACGGTCGGCGGAGGGATGTCGGCGGGAGACGGACCGGAGACGACGTCCGCACTGGGTGTCGCCGGGAGATCCGGCGTGCGGGTGGCCGGTGCCGGCCGGGGGTTCGGCGTGCCGGCGACCCGCGCTGGCGGGGCGCCGTCGGAGTCGATCTCGGCGTCTCCGATCAGCGCGAAGCCGAGGCCCGCTCCGGCGAGCAGCAGGGCGGCGAGGGCTCCGGTCGCAATGGGCAGCGCGGCCGGACGGGGTGGGCGGGGACGCCGGTGGGCGGGCAACGAACGCTCCTGACCTGCTCGGACGACTTAGCTGGCGCGACGACAACCCCCGACCCTGCCGCCCGCTCTGTGCGCCTGCCAATGGCCGGACGGCGGAGGTGACCGGGATCACCACCAACGAGGCAGGCGGCGGCCGAAGCAGCCACCAGACCGACATGTCGGACGAGCGCGCCGATGCGGCGGAGATCGAGGTCCTGTCGCCCGGCTCGCCGGGCCGCAAGTGGTGACCGGCAGCGAGAAGCGCGGGCGGTCGGCGGCACGACCGGCAGCGATGCGGCTGCTGACGGCGCGCGCTGGGCCAGCGCGTGGCCGCGGTCCGCCGCTACGGGTCGGCGATCGCTTCTGTCGGCGTGTCGAACCGGAAGGGCCGACGGAGCGGACCGTGATTCGTGCTCGGGTCCGGTTGGACCGGCCTAATGTCAGTTGTCATGGAGAGTGCTCCGGTCACGGTGGCGATTGTCAGCAGCCGTATCGAGGCGGAACTGGCCGCGGGCCTGCTGCGAAGTCAGGGCCTGTGGGCGGCGTACATCGCGGACGACGTCGGCGGGCAGGAGCCGCAGTTGCAGCAGGGCGGCGTGCGTGTGCTGGTCGCCTCGGCCGACGAGGCCGCGGCCCGGCGCATTCTCGCGGACACCGGCGACGGGGAGCGTGAGTGAGCACCGTCGAGGTAGGCGGCCGGCACGGGTTCGTACCGCTCGGCGTCGTCGGGAACAGGGTGTCGGACGCTGTCGCACGCGCATCGCGTCGAGGCAGGAGTTCGCGCGGCAGGATCTGACGGCCGGCCGGCGCCCGCTCGGGTCAACGGAGCGCGCTTAGGTACGGGTCGCTGCTGCCTCGCGGCCGAGGCGGGCCCGGGCTCGGGCCAGGCGAATGGCGGCGGTCAAGGTCGTGATGTCGTAGGCGCCGTAGTGGCGGCGGCCGTTGATGAAGAACGTCGGGGTGCCGGACACTCCGCTGTTGTCGGCCGAGTCGATGTCGCGTTCGATGCGCCCGGCGTGGGCCTGGCTCATCAGATCGTCGTGGAAGCGTTCCTGATCCAGACCGAGGTCGCCGGCGTACTTGAGAAGATCAGTGATGTTCAGCTTGTCCTGGTGGTCGAGCAGCAGGTCGTGCATCTGCCAGAACTTGCCCTGGGCGGCCGCTGCTTCGGCGGCCTCAGCTGCTAGCCGGGCCTGCGGGTGCACGTCTGACAGCGGCAGGTGACGCCACACGAAACGCAGGTCGGTGTGGCCCACCAACTGCCGGACGACCGGCTCGGCCTTCCCGCAGTACGGGCACTGGAAGTCGCCGTACTGCACCAGCGTTACCGACGCACCGGCCGGGCCGCGGACGTGGTCCTGCTTCTCGTCGACCTCGGGGATGAGGTCGATCAGCTCCGTCATGTCGCCGAAGAGCGCCCGGGTCCGCTTGTCCTTGGGCAGCATGTTGGTGACGTGGAACGCGGTCCAGGTCAGCGCTGAGGATACGATCGCGGCGCTGAGCACCCCGACTTTGGCCTCGGCCAGTTGGTCGCCGCTGAAGGCCAGGCTGGCGATCAGCAGCGACACCGTGAAGCTGACACCGGCGATCGTGCCGCTGCCGAGCACGCCCGCCCAGCCCACGGCCGGACGGATGCGGCCGTGCGAGATCCAGGTGAGCCCGGCCGAGGTGCCGATCACGGCGAGCGGCTTGCCGACGACATACCCGAGCAGCACGCCCCAGGTGACGGGCGACGCGAACGCCTGGGCCAGGAACGGACCGTCGATGCTGATGCCAGCGTTGGCCAGGCCGAACAGCGGCACGATTACGTAGCTGGACCAGGGGTGGTAGATGCGCTGTAGGCGGTCGTTGGGCGACAGCGTGGTCGCGAGGCCGATCGATGCCGTACGCGCGAGCTTGGGCGTCGGCTGCTCACGGAACGACCGGAACAGCCCGCTGACCTGCTCGAGCTCAGCTCGGCCAGGGGAGTAGGCGAACGCGGTCAACCCGATGGCCAGTCCGGCCACCACCGGGTCGACTCCGCTGACCAGCAGCGCGCCCCACATCACGATGGCGACCGGCACGTACGCCGAACCACGTCGGACGCCGGCTGCGCGGATGGCCAGCATGGCCGCGAACGCCCCAACGGCCACCACGATGGGCATCATCTTGATGTCGTCGCTGTAGACCAGGGCGATGACGATGAGTGCGATCACGTCGTCGACCACGAACACGGTGAGCAGGAAGATCCGGACCCGGTCGGGCACGCCCCGGCCGAGCAGTGCCAGCAGGCCCAACGCGAGGGCGGTGTCGGTCGACATGGCTACGCCCCAGCCGTGCGCGCCCGGCCCGCCGCGATTGATCAGCAGGAAGATCAGCACCGGGACCAGCATGCCGATCACGCCGGCCACGCTGGGCAGCAGGAAACGCCGCCGGTCGCGTAGGTCGCCGAGATCGAACTCGCGCCGCGCCTCAAGGCCGACGACCAGGAAGAACAGCGTCATCAAGCCGCTGTTGATCCAGGTGTGCAGGTCACGGGAGAGTTCGAGGTGCCCGAGGCGCAGGGACAGTTGGGTGCGCCAGACGGCTTCGTAGGAGCCGAGGTCGGTGTTGGCCCAGAGCAGTGCGGCGACGATGGCGGCCACGAGCAGGCCGGCGCTGCCGGACTCGGTGCGGAGAAAGGCCTGCAGCGGTGGCGCGAGATTCCGCATCCGGATCGTTCGGCCGCTCAGCTTGGTGTCGGTCACACGTCACCTTCCGTGGCCCTGGCCGGGCCAGCATGGATAGCCAGCTCGCGTGCCGCAATGCGCGCACGGCTGGCTCGAACCCGGCGCACCGTCCGCCGCGGCCCGGCTGATCACACTGCGAGCCCTGCTGCCGTACGAGTCACCGGCCATCCGTCCGGACCAGCACCTGCGCCGCGGGCACGGCGCCGCATTCGCATTCAGGTTCTCGCGGTCGACGGAGACGCTGTCGCCGCTGGGGCGGAATGACCACCGCTTGCTGCTCGGCCGTGAACGCCGAGCAGCAAGCGGCCTGACGTCAGCGCGGCCCGACGAACTCGGTCTTCACGCTCCACGCGAACTGAATCAGCAGGGTCACCGGGGACCTCTCGGCGATCTCATGCATCACCGTCAAGTCGTCGGGGTCCGGTTCTTCGCTCAGCGTGATCGTGCGCTGCAGGTAACGCTCTGCGCCTTCCTGCTCGGGTTCGTGATAGTCGATCTCGACGGTGATGTCACCGGCGGTGTCGTACTTGTAGTCGACGTACTGCCGCAGCGTCTGAGCGGTACACGACGCGAGCGCCATCAACAGGTACTCCGTCGGCGTCGGGCCTTCGCCGATCGCGCCGTTGTGCGGTTCATCGGAGACGAACGTGAAGCCGCGGGTGGTCATGTCCGTGCGCCGGCGCTCAGTGGCCGGAAGGACAGCTCGGGCGGATGCGACGACACGATCCCGATCGGTTTCCATCAGCCGCGCCTTCCTGTAGATCCTGGGTAGTGACGGTCCAGATACGCGGTCCAGCAGCAGCCCAGCCGCAGTCTGAGCGGGGGCGCTGGCCGGGCGTATCACCCCGTGATCGAATGCCTCCGCAGGCTAGCCTTCCCGGACTGGATAGTCCAATCAGCCGCTCGCTGCCAGGACCGCTCGGCCTCTCGTGCGGCATCGCCAGGAGGTGTTCTAGGCTGTGCTGAGAGGCGGTCAGGGTTACCGCGCGCCAGCCGAACTTGCTCAACGCCAAATCCAGGGATGGACTCGTTGGTCCATTTGGGCTACGATGGCCGTCGTTCACGCGGCGATCGTCGTCGCCTCCCGCGACTCGGGCGGACTCAAATCCGGACAACATGAGGAACATCGATGCGCAGTGATCCGCAGTCGCAGTGCGAGGCGATCCAATGACGCGAGGAACGACTCGACGGCAGCTTTCTTACCGCGGCGAGGACGACCGGCGTCTACTGCCGGCCAGCGTGTCGCGCCAAGACCCTTCGCACGGAAACGTCGACTGTCACCCGACGGCGGCCAGCGCCCAGCTCGCTGGATACCGAGCCCGCAGGCGTTGCTTCCCCGACGCAGCGCCCCGGCCCGGGCTCAACTAACGGGTCGGCTCGCCGGACGGCTCCACGAGGAACGACTTGATGTGCTCCAGCGCCATGTCCAGGGCAACTTCCATGGGTGCGACGTCGTGGGCGGCGTTCGCCAGCAAGTAGCCGCCTTGCAAAGCCGCCATCAACCCCGTGGCCAACTTCTCCGGGTCGGCGTCCTGGCGCAGCGCACCGCTATCCCGCATCCGGTGCAGACCATCACTGATCAGCTTTTCCCATGCCGCAAACGTCTCCGACAGCATCGATCGAGCCTGCTCATCTTGATCGGACAGCTCGACAGCCATCGACCCGAGGCCACACCCGTACTTACCGTTGTTCAGCGAGTTGGCCTGGACCAGCGCGTTACGCCACCGGACCAGCCCTGAGAACGATCTCAGTCGTTCGAGCCCTCCGCGTTCGCGCTGAAGCACGAGCGCGCCTCGATATTTGACCAACGCGCGCACGAGCTCCTGCTTGTCGGCGAAGTGGTGGTAAAGCTGAGACTTGCTGGTCTGGCTCGCCTCGCGGACGTCGTCGAGGGTCGTCGCGTTCACTCCGCGCACGAGCATCAGCCGGTTCGCCGCGTCGAGGATCCGCTCTCGCGTCGCGATGCCACGTTGACTGATCCTCCGCTGCTTCGTCGGCGCAGCCACCTGCTCGTCGCCCATCGGTCAAGTGTATCGGCGCGGCCAGATAGGCCATGGCGGATGGGACCTTGAAGTCCCATCCGCCGTTGTATCGCATTCACACGACGGCGAAGGACGAACGCATGCGTTGCCAGCTCGACCGAACGAGTGCTATGTCCGCGAGATCATCGATAGGGCGGTTTTTCCTGGACTATTTTGTCCGCGAGGTGGCGAGCTGAGAGCCCGCACCCATCCGGCCGAGTCCCCGTCCAGGCCGACCACCTCGGCCCCGGGCCGGCGCGCGGACCCGGGGTCCGCGCGCCGGAGGTGTCAGGCCGTCGCCCGCCTCGGGAGCTTCCACCCGGGGCGGGGGAAGTGGCAGGTGTAACCGTTGGGGTAGGTCTGCAGGTAGTTCTGGTGCTCGGGCTCGGCCTCCCAGAAGTCGCCCGCCGGGGTCACCTCGGTGACGACCTTGCCGGGCCACAGGCCCGAGGCGTCGACGTCGGCGATCGTGTCCTCGGCGACCCGCTTCTGCTCGTCGCTGGTGTAGAAGATCGCCGATCGGTAGCTGGTGCCGACGTCGTTGCCCTGGCGATTCTTCGTCGAGGGGTCGTGCACCTGGAAGAAGAACTCGAGCAGCGCGCGGAAGTCGGTCTTCTCGGGGTCGTAGACGACCTCGATGGACTCCGCGTGGGTGCCGTGGTTGCGGTAGGTGGCGTTCGGGACGTCGCCGCCGCTGTAGCCGACGCGCGTGGACACGACGCCGGGCTGGTGGCGGAACAGCTCCTCCATGCCCCAGAAGCAGCCGCCGGCGAGGATCGCCTTCTCGGTGGTCACGTCGCCTCCTTACTTGTCGTCGGTGTCACTGTTGGTGTCACTCGCGAACAGGGTGCGGTATTCGCCGTACCCTGCGTTCTCCAGGTCGTCGAGGTGGATGAAACGCAACGACGCGGAGTTGATGCAGTAGCGCAGTCCACCCTTGTCGAGGGGACCGTCGTTGAAGACGTGGCCGAGGTGGCTGTCCCCGTGCAGCGAGCGGGCCTCAACCCGGATCATCCCGTGGCTGGAGTCTGCGCGCTCGACGACGTTCGTCTTGGCGATCGGCTTGGTGAAACTCGGCCAGCCGGAGTGGCTGTCGTACTTGTCGACCGATGCGAACAGCGGCTCGCCGGAGACGATGTCGACGTAGATGCCGGGCTCGTGGTTGTCCCAGTAGGCGTTGGCGAACGGGCGCTCGGTGCCGTCCTGCTGGGTCACGCGGTACTGCTCCGGGTCGAGCCGCGAAACGGCGTCCGGGTTCTTGTGGTACTGGGTCTGCTGGGGCACAGCTCTCCCTTCCCGGCCTTTCGGCGTGAAGCTGGGGAACGAGGTGAAACACGCCTGAACGCGCACCTGTACAGACGCCCTAAGGGCCGGTTTTATTCCCGCTGGCCTCACCTTTCGTGGACTATAAAGTCCGAAAGAGGTTTCCGGGGGGTGGACCGCCGGGTGTCGCTGTTGCGGTAGATTTACGGGGGAAGTTGCTGCCACTGTAGCATCCGTCTGGCCGTAGAGTGGACTTGACGGACCAGTTTCACCGCTACTAGGTTCGGGGCGTCCGACAGGGTGCCTCCGCTAGCGACGACGCCGTCCCGCGTGTGACCCGACCAAGTGGGTCACCGGGATGACGATCCTCCGTGTTCGTCCGTGAGCGATACGCGCCCATCGATGGACGCGGCGGGCCGGCACCGTCCAGATCGGCCGACTGCGTCCTATGCCCCTGGCATGAGAGGCCGAGCGCGCTCTCCATCCCGGCAACATCTCCGCCAAACACACAAATGACCGAGGAGACAACTCCCATGAAAGCGATCGTGGTGACGGACCAGGCTGCGGGAACGGCCGGGATGACGCTGGTGGAGCGGCCCGAGCCGGAACCGGCGCTGAACGACGTCGTCGTTCGGGTTCACGCGTCGGGATTCGTCCCGACTGAGATGGCGTGGCCATCGACCTGGACCGATCGCCTCGGCCGTGACCGGACGCCGTCGATCCCCGGGCACGAGCTGGCCGGAGTGGTCACCGCCCTCGGCTATGGCACGGCGGGACTGTCCGTGGGTCAGCGGGTGTTCGGCCTCACGGACTGGACCCGCGACGGCACCCTGGCGGAATATGTGGCCGTCGAGGCACGCAACCTCGCGCCGCTGCCGGGCGACGTCGACTTCACGGTGGGCGCGAGCCTGCCGATCTCGGGCTTGACCGCGTGGCAGGGACTGTTCGAGCACGGCCGCCTTCAGGCGGGGCAGAGCGTCCTCGTGCACGGCGCGGCCGGCGCAGTCGGTTCGATGGTGACGCAGCTCGCACGCGAGTTCGGCGCCTACGTCATCGGCACCGGGCGCGCCGCCGACCGTCGGAAGGCGCTCGACTTCGGCGCGCAGGAGTTCGTCGACCTCGAGAACGACGTCCTCGAGGACGTCGGCGGAGTCGATCTGGTCTTCGACGTCATCGGCGGCGACATCGGGAAGCGTTCCGCCGGCCTGATTCGAGCCGGAGGAACGCTGGTGACCGTCGTCGGGCCGCCCGAGGCGCGGCCCACGGACGGCTTGGCGGTCGATTTCGTCGTCGAGCCCGATCGCGCCCAACTGGGTGAGATCGTCCGGCGGGTGCGGGACGGACGGCTGCGGACGAACATCGGCAATGTCGCGAACCTCGACGACGCCGTCACCGCCCTCAATCCGACCGAGCGGATCACCGGGAAGACGATCATCCGCGCTCGTCCGTAAAGACTCGGGGACAGCGAGCGGTCCTGGCCTCCTGGTGGATCAGTCTCCACCGCGTGGCCAGGTCGGGCGGCTCGTACCGGAAGATGCCATCGGCCTGGTCCGCTACTCGGGTGGGCACCCGGCGTAACCAACTCCCGCCAGCCCGGAGGACATCATCGACGCCGGCGGGGCTGCGGACGCGTTCGTACGCGTCCGCGGCCCGCGCCCGCGGGGAAACCACCAGCAGACTCGGCGCGGCGCCGCCGTCCACGATGGTTCAGTGCCCGTGCCCGGCTGTCTGTGATGCCGGATCGAGAACGTCGGCATATTCCGGATGAGCATTGACGAATGTCGTCGCGAACGGACACGTGACGGTGGCGGTTCTGCCTTGCGTCCGCAGCTCGTCGAGGACGCCGCCGATGAGCCTGGCGGCTACTCCCTTCCCCCGAAACTCGGGGAGCACGGATGTCGCCAGCAGTATGACGCGGCTCCCGACCTTGCTGTAGATGAGCCCAGCGGCTGTCCGGCCCCCTATCGTGGCCTCGTAGATGCCGAGTTCACTGTTGTCGGTGATGACGAGGTCATCCGCGTCGGACGCGGTGGCTCCCGGCAGGTTCGCGCCACCCGAATCCTCCTCGGCACTGGTCAACGTGATCATGGGCTCGGCGTTGCTCGCCATGTTGTCTCCTGAGTCTCGCGTCTGTTGAGCGACCTGGGGGGAGTGCCCAGTCAGGTCGGTCGAAGAGGCAGGAGTATCCGCCTCGGACTGTTGCGTGACCGACGACGGAGACGTTCGCATGGTCTCCGTGCGCCACGATCGATGGGCTCAGGCGGCCGGCACCGGAAGGCTGAGGACGAGCGACCCACGCAGGTCGACCAGGACACGGTCGGCCGTGCGCACCACGCGCATGACGACGTCCTCGCAGCCGGGACATCGGGCGACGAGGCCGGGTGCTCGGTCGAACACGCGCATCGCGGCGAGCGGGCGGGGCGTCCGGCACCCAGCACAGGTGAGCTCGGCAACGGTGAGGTCGGTCCCCATGATCTCGCCGAGCGGTCCGGCGAGGGCGTTACCGTCCACCCAGGGTGCGTCGTCGGCTCTGACGTTGCTGGTCGACATGGTCATCCTCCGGTGGGTCCGAAGCGTTCAGTGCGGATGTTCGCGGGATCGTGCCCGATGTCGACGAGCAGGTCGGCAACGGTCTCGACGAATCCGGTGGGCCCGCAGACGAACGCCACAGCGTCGGCATCGCGAGGCCAGGCGACGCGGGCGAGGGCGTCCGCGTCCAGTCGTCGGGGTGGTGCCGGCCAGCCGGGGGGCGCGACCCTGGTGTAGACGTGTGTGACGGCGACGCACCCGTCGACTGCGGCTCGTGCGGTTGCGAGATCCGCCGTGAAGAGCGCATCGGACGGAGATCGGGTCGAGTACAGCAGCCTGGTGGGGTTCGTCGCCGCACGCACCATCGACATCAGCGGCGCCACGCCGGAGCCGCCGCCGATCAGCAACGCCGGGCGTGGATCGGCGGGTCGGCGTACGAACCAGCCGCCGAGCGGTCCACGGATCTCGAGTTGGTCACCGGGCTCTGCGATGTCGACGAAATACGGCGAGACCTCACCGCCGGTCACCGCCTGGACGGTCACCTCGAGCCGGCCGGGCCCCGGGGCGGACGAGATCGAGTAGCTGCGGTACGCCGTGTAGCCGTCGGGAGCCGTCAACCGGACGTCGACGTGCTGGCCCACGTGACCTGTCCACCCGCCGACGTCGAGGACCAGGGTCCGCGCCGTCGCGGTCTCCGGCCGGGTGGCGGCGACGGTCGCCGGCTGCCAGGTCAGTCTGCCCGGTACCGCTGCTCGCGCCATGGGTCCCCGTAGTTGTGGTAGCCGGCCGTCTCCCAGAACCCGGGCTCGTCGTCGAGACGCAGTTCCAGTGCGTGCAGCCATTTCGCGCTCTTCCAGAAGTACAGGTGCGGAACGAGGAGACGAGCTGGCCCGCCGTGCACCGGCTCCAGCGGCTCGCCGTCGAACTCGTACGCCACCCAGGCCTGGCCGTCGAGAAGGTCCTCGAGCGGGATGTTCGTGGTGTAGCCGCCGTAGGAGTGGGCGAGGACGTACTCGGCCGCGGTGTCGACGTCGGCCAGCAACGTGTCCACCGGGACACCTCGCCACTTCGTGCCGAACTTCGACCAGTGCGTGACGCAGTGGATGTCCACGGTCGGCTCGTCGGCAGGAAGGGCGGTGAACTCCGCCCACGACCACGTGCTTCGCTCGCCGGCCTCGGTGACGACGGCGAGCTCCCACTCGTCGAGGCCGATGCGCGGTGTCGGTCCCGCCGACAGCACCGGGAAGTCGTCCGTGCGGTGCTGGCCGGGCGGGAGGTCGGTGTCGTCGCGTCTGCGGCCGCCGAAGCCGCGTGTGATCACGGTCATGCGCCCCTCAATATCTGGCCGGGCGGCCGGGATCCCGCTGCCGCCCGTGCTTCCAGTCGGTCGGTGAATGTCGATGTGGTATCCGCCCATGACGCCATCGTCGGCGAGCGCCCCGGTGATGAGATTCTCCGCGGGGAGGACGTGGTCGCCCTCAAACCGGCATAAATTGACTGGACCATCACGTCCAGACTAGACGGGCGTGGCATCGGCCGGCAAGTCCCGCCGCTGGCCATCGGTGCTGGGGGCAACAGCGCGCCTGACGGTCGCGGCGGCGCGCCCGGGTCCGGCCGGCTGCCTCTGCGGCGGGGGCTATTATGGACGACAGAGTCCATAAAGCGCGACCAGCAGGTTGTTCCGAGTTGGTCGTTCGACATGGCGTCGCCACCAGCGGCGGCCAGTGTCCTGCCCGTTGTCAGGAGAGTTCGATGGAACCTGTTCCCTCCCGTGGGGATGTTGTCGATGGCCAGCCGGTCGACGCGGCGGACATGATCGCTGCCCTGACCGCCGCGCAGTTTGTGTTCCCAGACGGTGCAACTCAGTCATTCACGGCGGAGGGCCGCACGACCTACGTCGACAGGGGCACCCCGTCAGTTGGCGAATGGTCTGTTGCGGGTGACGGGACCTTCGCCTCGTTCTGGCCGCCGACGTACCGGGCGACGTACACGGTTCGGTGGATCGTCGAGGACGGAGTGCGGGTGGGCGTCAGCTTCACGGATACCCGGAGCGGAGTCCGCTATGACGGCCGGTACCGATGACGGGACGAGATCCCAGCCACACGTCGAATCACCGTCGGACGGCTCAGGCCACGTGGACAGCCAGCCGTCTACGAGCGTGGATCTTGCTAGCGACCATGAGCCTCCGGCCAGGGCCCGCGACACGAGCCGGTGGTCAGGAGCGATGAGCCCACGGCACGTTGGTGACCGCTGGGCGGTGCGGGCGGTCAACAGGCCCGGCCGGGCGCGACGTAGCGCAGGGCGAGGAACGAGCCGTACTGGTTGGTCTCGGCCAAGGCCCACGGGGTGTAGGCCTCTGCATGAAGCAGTCGGGTGCCGGAGCCAACCAGCACCGGCGCGACGCCCAGGTGAAGCTCGTCGACGAGACCGGCCCGCACGAACTGGGTGGCGAGGTTCGCGCCGCCGAGGATCCAGACGTTCTTACCCGTGGCAGCCTCGACCAGGTGCGGATGCACGTCGGTCACGTCCGCATCGGTGAACCGCAGGTCGGCGCCACCGTGGTGGGGCAGGTCGCGATGTGTGAAGACCCAGGTGGGTCGGTCGCCGTAGATCCACGGGCCGTCCTGGCGACGAATGAATTCGTACGACCGCGCGCCCATCGCGATCGCACCCACCTCGTCGAAGAACCGCTCGTAGCGCCGTCGTTTTGCCCGCCACGTTGCGGAACTGGGAGAGCCAGTCAAGCTGCTCGGCAGGTTCAGCGATGTACCCATCGATGCTCATGGCAACGAAGTACTGCGTCAGGGTCATGCACGGACCTTAGGATCCCTGCCGAAGCGGACCAAGGGCGGAGGTGGCGGCCGTGCACCTGTCGTGCGGCCGTGCCGGGTCTGGACCGGAGACGGAGGGCAACCGGGGCGTGCCGGCGGGTTGCACCGGGAGTACGTGCATTCGCCAGCGTCGCGAGCTGCGGGCTAGCCGTGGGTGCGTCGGTGGCGGCTGGTGGCGAGATTCACGGGGAGTTCGGGCGGCGTTGCCGGGCGCCATGATCAACGTTCGTGGTCGGGGGGCGTACTGAGCCCGGAGCATCACCCGACCTGAGGAGCAGCCCCATGCAAGAAGGCCCGAGCCGGCGCCGATTCCTGCAGAGCGCCGGCCTGGTCGGTGCCGGTCTGGTCGGCGCCGGCACCGTCGGGGCCCTGGCCCCCGCGTCGGCGGGCGCGCACGGCGGCGGCGGTCGACCCGACCCCAACCTGCCCCGTTTCACGCTCGCCGTCATCCCGGACACGCAGTACCTCTTCGACACCGACCGCGGTGACCCGGCGCCGTTGGCGGCGAGTCTGCGGTGGATCATCGACAACCAGGCGGAGCGGAACATCGTCTTCACCGCCCACCTCGGCGACATCGTCGAGAACGCGCGGGCCGACGAACTCGCCGCCGCCGGCAAGGTGTTCGACACCTTCGACCGTCAACGGATGCCGTACAGCGTGCTCGCCGGCAATCACGACATCAACTCGTCCACGACCGACCAGCGGGGGCCGAGCCCCTACCTCGACGTGTTCGGGCCGCAGCGGTTCCGGAAGCTGCCGACGTACGGCGGGGCGACCAAGGACGGCTACAACACGTACCACGTCTTCACCGCCGCCGGGCGGCAGTGGCTGCTGCTGGCGCTCGACTGGCGCCCGTCGGACGCCGGTCTCGCCTGGGCGAAGTCGGTCCTGGCCGCGCATCCGCGCACCCCGGTCGTCCTCACCACCCATGACATGGTGTACGCGGACGACAGCGGCGCGGCGACGCTCTCCGGCCACGGTCAGCGGCTCTGGGACTACCTCGTCGCGGAGAGCGACCAGATCTTCCTCACCCTCAACGGGCACTACTGGCCGCCCGGCCGGACCGTACTGCGCAACGCCGCCGGGCACGACGTGCACCTGCACATCGCCAACTACCAGGACCGCCACTACGGCGGCAGCGCGATGATCCGGCTCTACCAGTTCGACCTGGCGCGCAACACGATCGACGTGGAGACCTTCTCGCCGTGGATCCTCGGGCAGCGGCCCGAGCAGCGCAACGCCCTGGAGCAGCGCGAGATGGAGCTGACCGACGCCACCAACCGGTTCAGCATCGGGGTCGACTTCGCGGCGCGGTTCGCCGGCTTCGACCCGGTGCCGCCTCGCGCGCCCCGCAACCCGGCCACCATGCTGGTCCCCGGCACGCTCGCCTACTGGCGGTTCGACACGGGGCGCGGCGACCGCGACGCGGTGCCGGACGGCGGCCGGATCGAGGATCACTCCGGCCGCGGGAACCATCTCACCCGGGTCACCCTCGCCGGCAGTGGGCCGGAGGCGCTGCGCTGGTCCGGCGAGCACCACCCCGACCAGCCAGCCCACGCCAGCCTCCGCTTCGACGGTGCCAAGCAGCCGGCGCGCGGCGCGTACCTGCGGACGCTCGACGGCGCGCCGCTCAACGCCGAGACCTTCCGCAACGGCTACACCATCGAAGCGTTCGTCAAGCTGCCCGCCGACGTCCGGGCGAGCAACCACGCGTGGATGAGCATCCTGAGCCGCTTCGGCGCCGGTCGGGACGCGGGCAAGACCGGCGGCGACCCGTCGGAGCCGATCGCCACGCTGAGCCTGTCGGACGGCATGGCGTTGCAGTGGGCCGTCTTCCCGCTCAACCAGAACGGCATCTCCACCAACTGGGGTCACGAGATGCCCGCCGACGAATGGTTCCACGTGGCGGTGGTCAACGACGGGAAGACCACCACCCTGTACGTCGACGGCGCCGAACTGCTGCGCAACCCGTCCACCCCGGCGGTCGGTCTGGCCACGTCGAACGAGCCTTGGCTGGTCGGGGCGTACCACTACGACCGGATCGTGGAGCAGGCCTTCTACGGCTGGCTCGGTGACCTGCGGGTGGTGAACCGTCCGCTGCCGGTGAGCCTGTTCATGCGGGCCTGACGGCGGAGGTGGCGTGGGGCGGGTCGGGCGATCCGGCACCGTTCCACGCCGCCTCCGTGCGTCGGGCACCGAAGGGGTCACACCTGTCGCCCGCCGTGAAGGTCTCGCGGGTTCACACCCGTGCTTCGGCGGGTTCCGGGGCGGTGTCGAGCGGCAGGTCGCGCAGCCGGCGGACCGGAGTCGACAGATAGATGATCGGGGACAGCACGGTGAGCGCCCCGAAGATCAGCAGAGTGGTACGGGCGCCGATCGACCCGGCCAGGACGCCGCCGAGCAGGCCGCCGATCGGGATGGCGCCCCAGGAGACGAACTTGACCGTGGCGATCACCCGCGAGAGGAGGTCTGGCGGGCTGGCGAGCATCCGGTAGGTGCGGGTGGTCACGCTGAGCACCACCGTGGAGCCGGCGAAGATGAGGTTCCCGGCGGCGAAGGCGAGGTAGGCGACGGTGCCGGTGCCCAGCGGGATGATGAGCGCGCCGGCCACGCCGACGAAGGCCGCGATGAGCAGGCCGCGTGCGGTGCCGACCCGATCGGTGAACCAGGTTGTCAGCGCGGCGCCGATCAGCGTGCCGAGGCCGTCGGCGGCGAGCAGCAGCCCGACCATGAGTGGCGACGCGTGCAGGTCGCGTACCAGGTAGTACGGGAAGAGGGCCAGCATCGCTCCGCAGACGAAGTTCGTCGCGGTGGCGTCCCACATGGCCGGCCCGATGATCGGGTGTCGGTGCACGAAGTGCCAGCCCTCGCGGATCATCGTGACCATCGGTGGCCGTTCGGCCGGTCGCTGCACCCGGCGCGCCGGGAGCGTGCGCAGCAGCACGGCGGAGATCAGATAGCTGACGGCGTCCACGAACAGCGTCGGCACCGCACCCAGCAGCTGCACCGCGAGCCCGCCCAGGGACGGCCCGCCCAGCTGGGTGGCGGCGTGCGTGCCGGAGTTGAGGCTGTTGCGCGACTGCAACTGCGCGGCCGGCACGATCTCCGGCAGGAAGGTCTGGTTCGCCACGTCGAACAGCACGTTGGCGAAGCTCACGACCAAGGCGACCGCGACCAGCTGGGCGACCGTCAGCGCGTCGAACCACCACGCCAGGGGGACGGACGCGATGGCGAGGGCGCGGACCAGATCCAGGGCGACCTGCATGCCGCGCAGCGGTACGCGCTGCACGATCACCCCCGCCGGGAGGCTGATCAACAGGTAGGCGAGATAGCCGGCCGCCGTGATCAGACCCATCTCGAAGGCCGACGCGTCCAGCACGGTCAGCGCGGTCAGCGGCAGGGCCACCCCGCCGATCGCCGAGCCGAGGTGACTGGTGGTGCCGGCGACCCACCAGCGCCAGAAGACGGTAAGTCTCATAATGGAACTGACAATAGTGGTGGATGCGAGAAGAGTCGACCTCGCCGATGACGACCGGGGGCCCGCCGTCATGGCGTGGGCCGACTCCAGGGGTTTCTCGTTGGGCATTCATTGCCTGGTCGAGGCCGATTCACCCCGGATTCGGTCAAGATCATTAGCGTCGACGCGGTCCCCCGAGTGCCCGGGGCCGAGCGCGGCCTCGTCGCCCGCTCTCATTCGAGTTAAGGATCCATGTGAGATCGCAAGTCCTGAACCCCAGGCGGGTGATGCCGCTGGTGGGCGCACTCGCCGCAGCGGCCACGCTGATGGCGTTTCCGGCGGCCGCGGAGGCCCACCCGCGTCAGCCGGACGCACCGGTCGTCACCGGCGGCCTTCCGTTGGTCAACACGAGTGAGAAGATCGGCCCCGGAATCGGCCTTCAACACGTGAAGGCCTTGGACCAGAGTGGCTGGTACGACGCGCAGTTCCTGACCGTGGACCTTTCGAACAGCGCCGTCAGCACCGACCTGCTGACCGCCGGCCCGGTCGCGTCGGGCGGTCCGCTCAGCGTCGCGGCCAACAAGGCCAGCGCCGTGGCCGGCGTCAACGGCGAGTTCTTCGACATCGGCAACAGCAACGCCGCGCTCGGCGGCGAGATCCAGAACGGCCAGCTGCTGAAGACGGCGGACATCGGCGGCCGGCAGCACGTCGGGGTCAGTCAGGACGGAATCGCCCAGCTCGTCGACCTCGCCGTCGACTCGAACGCGAACTTCGCCGGCGCGGATCACAAGGTCCTGTCCATCAATGCCGCGAACGGCGGCGGCGTACCCGTCGACGGTCTGGTCGCCTTCACCGCGGGGTGGGGCACCTACAGCCGCAACCGCGGTTTCACCGGGGTCGACGTCAGCCGGATCGCCGAGGTCGTCGTCTCCGGTGGCAAGGTCGTCGCCGTCGCACCGACCGGGCCCGCCGGCGCGGGCGCGATCCCGCAGGACGGCTTCGCTCTCGTCGGCCGCGACGCCGCGGCGACGGCGCTGCGCGCGCTGCAGCCGGGCGACCCGGTCACGCTGACCTACGCGCCGTCGAACGACGTGACCAAGACCATGAAGTTCGCGCTCGGTAACGGCGGAACGATCGTGTCCGGCGGCAAGGTCGCCCCTGGCCTGGACACCGCGATCGCGCCGCGTACGGCGCTCGGCTTCAAGGACGGCGGCCGCACCCTCGTGCTCGCCACCTGGGACGGCCCGGGCGGTACCGGCAAGGGCGGCGTCGGCATCGACAAGGAGGCGCGCGACCTCGCCGCCCTGGGCGTGGAGACCGCGGTCAACCTCGACGGCGGTGGCTCCACCACGATGGTCGCCCGCGCGCTCGGCACGACCGAGGCAACCGTACGCAACGTTCCGTCCGACGGTCACGAGCGCAACGACCCGAACGGCGTGGGGGTGTTCGTCACACCGGGTGACGGCAAGCTCCACCAGCTCCTGGTCAAGCCGGCCGCCGGCGCGACGTCCAGCGACGGCGGCGCGAAGGTCTTCCCCGGGCTGCGTCGCACCCTGGTCGCCCAGGGGCTCGACGACCACGAGACGCCCGTCGCGGTCAAGCCGGAGTCGGTCCGCTGGCACGCCGGTGGGGCGTCGGTGAAGTCCGGCGTCCTGCAGGCACCGTCGCGCGCGTCCGGCTCGATCTCGGTCACCGCCGCGGTCGGCCGCACGGACGCCTCCGCGAAGATCGAGGTGCTCGGCAAGCTCGACAGCGTGGAGCTGTCGGCCGGTCGCCTCTCCATCGCCGACGTGACGCCCGACGCGGCGGCCACGGTGGGCGTCACCGGCCGCGACGACCAGGGCTACACCGCCCCGATCGACCCGACCGACCTCACGCTGGACTACGACCACAGCGTCGTCGACGTGCAGCCGTCCGCCGGCAAACTGAAGATCACCCCGCTGAAGGCCGCCGGCACGATCCTGACCATCTCCGTCGCCGGCAAGTCGGCGCAGCTGCCGATCACGGTGGGCGTGCAGACCGTGTCGGCGTACGACTTCAACGACGACGTGCTCGCCCGCTGGCGCAACAACAGCACCGCGGCGACCACCTTCGCCAAGGACCCGGACGGCCTGCGGATCGACTTCGCCGCGATGCGCAACGTCGGGATCGCCGCGACCTCCGTCGCCAACCGGGTGGCGGTGCCGGGCCAGCCGCTGCGCGTGCGGGTACGGATCAAGTCGAGCATCGCCGTGCCGAACGGGCTGACCTACCTGGGCTACTCCGACGCCAACGGCAAGGGCTCGGGTGTCTACGGAACGGCGCTGGTGGCCAGCGACGACTGGCAGTACGCCACGTTCACGCTGCCCGCCAACACGGCGTTCCCGATCGCGATCTCGGGCTTCCAGGGGATCAACACGAGCGTGCCCCAGCAGCGTGCGGGCACGTTCCTCCTCAACCGCATCGAGGCCGACGTCCCGTCCTCGATCGACCTTCCGGAGCAGCCGGAACTGCAGCCGGACCGGCTCGTGTCGCCCGACGGCTCGTTGGAGCGCGGCTTCGGTACCTGGACCTTCGCGTCGCTGTCGGACGTGCAGTTCACCGCGGACAACCCGAATCTGACCCAGGTCGCGACGGCCGCCCTTCAGCGGATTCGCCAGACCAACCCGGACCTGGTGATCCTCAACGGTGACATCACCGACCGCGGCCTGCCGCAGGATCTCGCGTTGGCTCGGCAGGTGCTGACCGACGCGGGGTGCGACCTGATCCCGGTCGGCCAGGAGCCGGCCGAGTACAGCACGCCGGGTCCGCGTACCGGCAAGGTGCCCTGCTACTACGTCCCGGGCAACCATGAGTCGTACGGGCTCAACAACACCCAGTCGGATCTCTCGGCGTTCAAGGCCGAGTTCGGACAGCCGTACCGGACGTTCGACCACAAGGGCACCCGGTTCATCCTGCTGGCCAGCTCCCTGGGCACGCTGCGCGGCACGGCCTGGGACCAGCTGCCGATGATGCAGAAGGCGCTCGACGACGCCAAGCGCGACCCGTCGGTACGCAACGTCGTCGTGGCCGCCCACCACCCGGTGGACGACCCGGCCGAGACGAAGGCCAGCCAGCTCGGGGACCGCGACGAGGCGGCGCTCGTCGAGAAGCTGCTCACCGACTTCCGCGACAGTTCCCGCAAGGGTGCCGTGATGTTCGGCTCCCACGCCCAGATCGCCAACGTTCACCGCGTCGACGGCGTCCCGTACGTCGTGCTGCCCTCGTCGGGCAAGGACCCGTACGGCACGCCGGATCGGGGCGGCTTCACCGGCTGGGTGAACTGGTCGGTGAACAGCCTCCGCAACGCGGAGCAGCAGTGGCTGGAGGCGGACGTGCGCGCCTTCGCCCAGTCGATCACCCTCAACGCGCCCGAGGCGCTCGAGGTCGACAAGACGGCGCAGCTCAGCGGCAGCATCGTCCAGCCCCAGGGGGTGTCCACGGGCTCGCGTGTCGTGCCGCTGCGATACCCGATGTCCGTGCACTGGAGCGGCTCGTCGAGCCTCGCGATCGGCACCGGTGCCGAAGCCGTCGCCGGTGCCCGCCGTGCCGGGAAGGTCGCGATCCTCGACCCGCAGACGCGGACGCTGACGGCGCTGCGCCGCGGTTCGGTCACGGTCACCGTGACGAACGACTCGATGCGCCAGTACACCGACAGCGCCTCGCTCGCACCGATCACCACCTCGAAGACCATCCAGGTCGGACCGCCGGCCCCGGCCGGGCCGAAGTTCTCCGCCGAGACTCCGGTCTTCACCGCGCAGCCGGTGGGCACGTTCGGTCAGGTGCGGAAGATCACGGTCACGAACGCCGGTGACCAGCCGTTGCGGAT
Organism: Micromonospora sp. WMMD812; assembly: GCF_027497215.1. Classification (NCBI taxonomy): domain Bacteria; kingdom Bacillati; phylum Actinomycetota; class Actinomycetes; order Micromonosporales; family Micromonosporaceae; genus Micromonospora; species Micromonospora sp. WMMD812. The sequence goes on from NZ_CP114904.1 coordinate 6,983,803, forward strand.
CTTCTCGACGGACATCGAGGCCGCAAGCCCGGACCTGCGCGACACGTTCGACCGTGACCGGGACATCTTCAGGATCGACCGGGACCAGTGCTCTGGCCGCTCGATCGCGCCGGGCGGCACGTGTGTCGTGTCGGTGCGCTTCACCCCGAAGCAGCCGGACGTGACGTCGACGGCGTCGCTGGCCTTCCGGACGAACACCGCCGAGCGCCGCGCCTCGGTCACGCTGACCGGAACGAGCACCAAGCCCCAGTGGAGCTGGGGTAGCGACGGTCCGGCCTGGTACCCGAGCCTGACCGGCCTGCCCTGGTCCGACTAGCGCCACACGCCGGCCACCGCAGGCCGTAACGCCAGTGCCGGGGTCGGGGTGGGCGAACGGCGCCCACCCCGACCCCGGTCCGTTCACCCGGGTCAGGTCGACGCCCGCGGCCTCTTGGTCCGCAGGACGGGAGCAGACTCGCGACTGCCGGGAAGGATGACCCAAGAACGCTGCGGCCGGTGCTGCCATGCTTGCGATCGGTGAGTCCGGGGTACCGAAAGCTCATGCCGAATGTGGGGCAACTCGTCGGAGACCGTTACCGCCTGGTCGAGATGATCGCCGGCGGCGGTATGGGCGACGTGTGGCGGGCCGTTGACGAGACGCTGGACCGGTGCGTGGCCGTCAAGCTGCTGCACCCGCGCCTGGTCAGCGACGCCGGCTTCGGCGAACGGTTCCGCCGCGAGGCGCGGGCGATGGCGGCCCTGCGTCATCCCGGGGTTGCCCAGGTCTACGACTACGGCGAGATGTCCCTGCCCGGAGGGCCGGACCTCGCCTACATCGTGATGGAATGTGTGCAGGGACAGCCCTTGTCGGAGCGGATCGCCGAGGTCGGTCGGCTGGACACGGCCGAGGCTCTGTCGGTTGCGGCGCAGATCGCCCGCGCCCTGCAGGCCGCGCATGACGCCGGCGTCGTCCACCGGGACGTCAAGCCCCACAATCTGATCATCGAGCCCGACGGGCACGTCGTACTCGTTGATTTCGGCGTCGCGGTCACGCAGGGCGCGACGAGCCTGACCGCGGCGAACCAGGTCGTCGGCACTGCCCTGTACATGGCGCCCGAGCAGGTGGCCAAGAACGCGACCACGCCGGCGATCGACGTCTACGCGCTGGGCGCCGTCGTCTACCACTGCCTCGCCGGTCGGCCCCCGTATCAGGGTGACAACGCCGTAGCGGTGGCGCTGCGACACCTCGAAGACGAACCGCCGCCGTTGCCCGAGGACATCCCGGCGGAGGTTCGGGAGTTGGTGGCCACCGCGATGGCAAAGGAGCCCACGCACCGGTTCCGGACGGCGGGAGCCATGGCGGCCGCGGCGCAGGCCCTCGCGGACTCGTACGACCGTCGGATCGGGGCCATCACCAGGGCGGCCTCGACCGGGTCACCAACCGTGCGCCTGGCCGCCCGGCAGCGGGTCCGCACGGGTGCGTGGAGCCGGGCCGGCAGTCGGGGAGACCGGGCCGTCAGTCGCGGAAACGCCGCGCTCGCTCTGCTCCTCGGGTCGGTGGCCGCCGTTGCCGCCGTTCTGGTGATCGCGGATCCCACCGGGATGACGCCGGGCCAGACCGGGCGACCGTCGTCGCCCCCCGCGGCGCCGTCATCGGTGTCGCCACCGCAAGGGGGACCTGGTCCCGGCGGCGGTGGCGGCGAGCCGGAGACTCGCGGTTCGGCCGGTGTACCGGTTCGAGCGCCGGGATCCCCAACCCCGACGGCCACTCGTCCCGCGGCCGAGAGCGCGGCGGGCCGACCCACGCCGTCAGACGGCAGCAGTTCGATCTCACCACGCCCTACCACGTCGGAAGGCGCGTCGCAGGGACCGACGGCAACGCCGACGGGCGGAACGACGGCGGACCCGACGGAGGAACCGACGGCGGACCCGACCGAGGAACCGACGGCGGAGGAATCGGCAGCCGGAGGGTCCGCAGTGCCGCGGACTTAGTCGACGCCGGAGGCCCGAGGCTGCTCCGGCAAGCCCTACTGTCCGGCTGACGGCTTCGAACGCGGCCTGCCTCGTTACGGGCGCTGTCCGTTGCGCTGGCTCCGCCGGACGGGGTCTGAGTCGGCCGGGTCCTCGTGGCCGGGCTAACCGGCCCCGAGGACCCTGCTCGCGGCAAATTCTCACGTGCCCGGGCGGACCGGCTACGAACTCGCCGCCAGGCGGAGCCCGAGGCCGACGAAGGCGATCGCGCAGATCCGGTTGATTCGCCGCGACCAGCGGCCGTCGGCCAGCCGGCCGGCGAGCCGACCGGCGCCCGCGCCGAGAGCGATGTCGACGGTGAGCTGCACCGCGACGAAGAGCGCGCCGAGCAGCACCAGTTGAGCGGTGACGTTGCCGGAGGCCGGCGAGACGAACTGGGGCAGGAATGCCACGCTGAACAGGATCATTTTCGGGTTGAGCAGGTTGGTCACCAGCCCACGCAGGAACGCCCTGCTGGCGCGGGAGTCGTGCCCGGCGGCGGCAGCGGTGGGCTCCGCCGTGCTGCGCAGTGCCCGCACTCCGAGAATGATCAAATATGCCGCACCGGCCCACCGGATCACGGCGAACAGCACCGGAGAGGCGGAGATCGCCGCCGCGAGGCCGCACACGACCGCCGTGACGTGTACGGCTTCGCCGGCGGCGACGCCCAGCGCGGCCACCACCCCGGCGCGGGCGCCGTAGCGGGTGGCATTGGCGAGCACGAACATCATGTCCGGGCCCGGAGTGACCATGAGGACCACGATCGCGGCAAGGTAGCCGGTGAGGGCCGTGGCGGAGAGACCGACCACGCCTCAGCCCTCCCCGCCGCTGAGCAGAGCCCGTCGCAGTGCCAGCCGGTGCTCACGGCGGATCTCCGCCTCCCGGTAGCGGCGTCGGTCGCCGTCGGTGTGCGGCAGCAGCGGCGGGACCGGGCGGGGCTGGCCGTCGTCGTCCACGGCGACCATGACCAGGTGCGCGGTCGCCACGTCGACGGGCGGCACGGCTCGGTCCCACCGGTCGGCGGTGACCCTGACGGCCACCTCCATCGAGCTGCGTCCGGCCCAGGTGATCCGGGCGTCCACGTGCACGACGTCGCCGACCCGGACCGCGCGCAGGAACGCCGTCTCGTCGATGGCCGCGGTGACCGCCGGCCCGTCGGAGTGCCGGGCGGCGACCACTCCGGCGACCGAGTCGATGAGGTTGAGGATCCGGCCGCCGTGGACCGTGCCCATGAGGTTGGTGTGATGCTGATCCATGATCTGCGACAGCGTCAGGTGGGACGCCGACGGCGGCCGGCCGGCAAGGGTCGCGGTGGTGGTCGTGGTGTCGTGCACTGTCGTCGTCCGTCCTCGGGAAGCGCACCACCGACCCCGGGGAGCGCACGTCGAGGACGCGCCGACGGCTCGCGCACGGCGCCTCACCCGCCCGACCCGCCCGCGAGGTCGACGGCAGCGCACACACCTCGTGTGCGCAGCGCGGGCAGGTCTTCGGACTCGCGGGCGCGACCGGCTCTCACCGGTCTCCTACTGGCCGTCGCTTCCCGGGCAGGTCGCCCAGTGCTGATGACGGCGGTCGTTCCCACTCACCGCTGCGGGGCAGTCCCGGACTCCCACCGGGTTCCCTCTTACGACGCCCGGCCGGCTACGACCGGGCGAACCAGCGCCGCCCGGAAGCATATCCCCGCGCCCGCCACCGCCGGGTCGACCGCGCGTCCGACCGTGAGTCATCTCCCTCGTTGCTGTCGCCCAACCTGAGTGCGAGTGCCAAGATCAGGTCATTCGGCGCACCCTGCGGGCCGGCAGGCCGTGAGCGGGTCCCCGACGAATGCCGCACACACCGTCGTCGCCTGGCGCTCCCCTAACCTGTCGAGGCAGCTGGTTCGCCCGTCCGTCCAGGCCGGGTGCCGCAAGAGCTAACCCGGTGAGAGTCCGGGACTGCCCCGCAGCGGTGAGCGGGAACGACCGCCGTCAACGCTGTGCACACGTTCGGGAAGCGACGGCCAGTAGGTGACCGGAAGGCTCCGGTCATGTCCGCGAGTCCGAAGACCTGCCACTGCCCGCGCCCGGAGCGCGGCCAGATCGGTGACCTCGAGGGGTCGGCGGTGAACGACAACAGGCTTCATCAGCGTGCGCAGGACACTGTCGGGACGCGGGACCGGCAGGCGTCCGACGATCCATCCGGTCCGGGACTGCGCCCCGGAACGCTCGCCCGCCGGCTCGGCGTCGCGCCGACGACGTTGCGAACCTGGCATCAGCGGTACGGGCTTGGTCGGCGGCCCGTAGCGGCAAGGTTTCGCGCTGGGCGGGCTCGTCGACCTGAATGCCCCTGATCCCCGCACCCTCCAGGTCGCGACGCGCGCCCTGCTGAGTGTGTCTGCGATCGGGTCGCTGCTGTCCTGGGCGAGGGCAGCGCCCAGGACAGCAGCCCGACTCAGCCGATCAGAAGTCGTCGTCGAAGCTGACCGAGCCGGTCACCCCGACCTGATAGGCCGACACCCGCCGCTCGAAGAAGTTCGACAGCTCCTGCACGTCCTGCAGCTCCATGAACGCGAACGGGTTGCGGCTGCCGTACATCGGCTCGATGCCGAGCACGGCCAAGCGCCGGTCGGCCACGTGCTGAAGGTATTCCCGTATGTCGGTCAACGACATACCGGAGACTCCCTGCTCGAGCAGGTCGGCGGCGAACTGGACCTCGCATTCCACGGCCTCAGCCAGCATGTCCTTGACCTGCCGCTCCATCTCGGCGTCGAACAGGTCCGGCTCTTCGGCACGCACGGTGTCCACCACGTCGAAGGCGAAGGCCATGTGCATGGACTCGTCGCGGAACACCCAGTTGGTGCCGGACGCCAGCCCGTGCAGCAGGCCCCTGGACCGCAGGAAGTACACGTACGCGAAGGCGCCGTAGAAGAACAGGCCTTCGATGCAGGCGGCGAAGCAGATCAGGTTGAGCAGGAACGCCCGCCGGTCCGCACGGGTCTTCAGCTCGCGCAGCTCGAAGATGGAGTCGATCCATTTGAAGCAGAACTCGGCCTTGCGGGCGATCGAGGGGATGTTCTCCACCGCCGCGAACGCCTCGAACCGTTCCCTCTCGTCGGGGACATAGGTGTCGAGCAGGTTCAGATAGAACTGGACGTGCACGGCCTCCTCGAAGAGCTGCCGCGAGAGATAGAGCCGACCCTCCGGGGAGTTGACGTGTTGGTAGAGATTGAGCACGAGGTTGTTGGCGACGATGGTGTCGCCGGTCGCGAAGAACGCCACGAGCCGGGACACCAGGTGCTGTTCCGCCGGGGAGAGCTTGGCCAGGTCGGCGAGGTCGGAGTGGAGGTCGACCTCCTCGACGGTCCAGGTGTTCTTGATGGCGTCCTTGAACCGGTCGAAGAAGTGGGGGTAGCGCATGGGCCGCAGGGTCAGGTCCATGCCGGGGTCGAGCAGCATGTGCCGCTCGCCGGCGCTGGTACTGGTGCTGATGCGGGTTTCGGGAATGGTGGTCACTGGCAGGCCTCGCAGCTTTCCGGGTTCTCCAGGGAGCAGGCCAGCGCCTCGTCGTCACTCATGGCGACGATCGGCTTGAGCGCCGGGGTGACGGCGACGGTCGCCTGCTGGATGCGGGTCGCGGGACGCGACCGCAGGTAGTAGGTGGTCTTGAGCCCGGACTTCCAGGCGTACAGGTACATCGAGGAGAGCTTGCCGATGGTCGGCGCGCTCATGAACAGGTTCAGCGACTGCGACTGGTCGATGAACGGGGCGCGGGCGGCGGCCAGGTCGATCAGGGCCCGCTGCGGTAGTTCCCACGCGGTACGGAACAGGTCCCGCACGTCGGCTGGCAGGTCGACGATTCCCTGGACCGAGCCCTCGGCGCGCTTGATCTGTTCGCGGATCGGCGCCGTCCAGAGCTCCCGCGCCTTCAGCTCACGGACCAGATACGTGTTGATCTGGAGGAACTCACCGGACATGGTCTCGCGCTTGAACAGATTGGATACCTGCGGCTCGATGCACTCGTAGCAGCCGGCGATCGAGGCGATCGTGGCGGTCGGAGCGATCGCGACCAGCAGGGAGTTCCGCAGGCCGTGCGCGGCGATCGTCGACCGTAGCGCCGCCCACCGGTCGAGCTGGGTGGGCTCGACACCCCACAGGTCCGGGTGGAGCTCGCCCTTCGCGGCGCGGGTCTCGGTGTACGCGGGGTGCACGCCGAACTGCTCGGCGAGCGCGGCCGACGTCTCCAGCGCCGTCAGGAAGATCTCCTCCTGCACCCGGGTGGACAGCTCCCTGGCTCCGGCAGAGTCGAACGGCAGCCGCAGCGTGAAGAACGCGTCCTGCAGGCCCATCAACCCGAGCCCGACCGGACGCCAGCGGGGGTTCGACACCGCCGCCTGATCCGACGGGTAGTAGTTGATGTCGATCACCCGGTCGAGGAAGACCACCGCGGTACGGACCGTCGCCCGCAGCTTCTCCCAGTCGACGCCCTCGGCGGTGACATGGGCGCCGAGGTTGACCGAGCCGAGATTGCACACGGCGGTCTCCGCGTCGCTGTTCACCTCGAGGATCTCGGTGCAGAGGTTGGACAGGTGGATGGTGTTGCCGGGCAGGCCGGTCTGGTTGGACAGCCGGTTCGAGGCGTCCTTGAACGTCATCCACCCGTTGCCGGTCTGCGCGAGAGTCCGCATCATCCGCCCGTACAGATCCCGGGCCTTGACGGTCCGGACGGACTTCTTCTCTGCCGCCCGGTACGCCTCGTCGAACGCCTCGCCGAACAGGTCGGGCAGCTCGGGCGCGTCGGACGGGTCGATCAACGACCAGTCCCCGTCCGCCTCGACCCGCCGCATGAACTCGTCCGGGATCCAGTTCGCCAGATTGAGATTGTGCGTACGACGGGACTCCTCACCGGTGTTGTCCCGCAGCTCCAGGAACTCCTCGATGTCCGGGTGCCAAGGCTCGAGGTAGACGCAGGCCGCGCCCTTGCGCCGGCCACCCTGGTTGACCGCGGCCACCCCGGCGTCGAGCGTCTTGAGAAACGGCACGATGCCGTTCGACTTGCCATTCGTGCCGCGGATCAGCGCACCCCGGGACCGCACGCGCGACCACGAGATGCCGATCCCTCCCGAGAACTTCGACAGCTTGGCGACCTGGTGGTACCGCTCGTAGATCGAGTCGAGTTCGTCGCGCGGAGAGTCCACCAGGAAGCACGACGACATCTGGGTGTGCCGGGTCCCGGAGTTGAACAACGTGGGCGAACTCGGCAGATACGCCAGGCTGGACATCAGACGGTAGAACCCGATCGCCTCGCCCGGCGTCTGCGACAGCCCACAGGCGACCCGCAACAGCCAGTACTGCGGCGTCTCGACCACCAACCGCGACTCCGGATGCCGCAACAGGTACCGATCCGCGACCGTCCGCAGGCCGAAGTACTCGAACCGCAGATCCCCGTCCGGGTCCACGGCGTCGTCGAGCTTTCGCGCGTTACGCGCCACGAACGTCGCGGTCTCGTCCCCGATCAATCCCAGGCCATGGGCGTACGCGATGGACTGGCTGAAGCTCGCCACACCCTGCCCACGGACCTCCTTGTCCACGAACGCGGCCAGCAGCCGCGCCGCCAACTTCGAATACTGCGGCTCCTCGCCGATCAGCTCCGCCGCCGTCTGGATCGACAGCTTGTCCAGTTCGGCCGTGGTCGCCCCGTCGTACAGCCCGCTGATCGTCTTCGTGGCAACCCGTAGCGGGTCCACCTCGTCAAGGTCGGCGACCCACCGTTCCACCGCCTTGACGATCTTGTTGACGTCCACCGGCTCGGTGTGGCCGTTGCGCTTACGGACCCGCATCACATGCCGACGCTGCTCCGGCACTGCCTGGTCGGCTGCGGCCTTTTCCTGCGTCGCCGTCATGTCCCCCTCCTCACGCCTGTCCACGAGGTCGACGATCGCGCAGGAGGAACGCCACTGGTCGCCTGACGGCGCGCCCGCCATGACTGGCTGGCTGATGGCGTCGGCCGTCCCACGCGGCCTTCGACCGCCGCACGCGACGCGTGCGGCGCGCTGGCAGGTCTTCGGACTCGTGGGCGTGACAGGACACCTGTCGCCTACTGGCCGTCGCTTCCCAGACCTCGCGGTCCAGTGCTGTGTGACGGCGGTCGTTCCCACTCACCGCTGCGGGGCAGTCCCGGATTCACACCGGGTTCCCTCTTGCCTCGACTACCACCGACCGGTAGCCGAACCAGCTGCAAGTGACACCATATATGGGCGCGGCGAAGACTCCGCAACACCAGATGCTGTGTCGGCGTGTCGCAGCGGAGGGTCACGCAGATCTCGCCTCAGGTGAGCGCGCAACCACCGCTCGACCGTTCGTCACCGCCGCCGTTTGATGCTTGCTCTCGGCGCCAGACGGCCCGTGAGCCGCCTCACGCATCTGATGTCGCGGGACTTGTCGGGGCGGTCCCTTCCTCGAAGGAGCCGGCGCCCCGTAGGCGTTCCGCCTCGACCTGGGACGGCTCGCGCTCGACCGGCATTGGCCGGCTGGCGGCAGGCGATCGCTCGTGACCGCGCGGCCTGGGACTGGAGAACGTCGCCGCGATCCCGTACGAGGCCTTCCGCGAGGCCCGTCGCAGCGTGGCCAGGACGGCCGGACCGACCACGAGGATCGCCACGGTGTTGGTGATGGCGCGGCCGGTGTCCCATCCCGCGGTTGAGGTCAAGAGCGTGAAGATGGCGAACCGATGCAGGTTTTCCAGCACCGGGGCACCCGCGACGTAGGAGATGGGCCGATGTACGAGGCGAGTTCCCGCATCACGTCCTCGTCATCCGCCGGCCGGGCGTCGTCCGGGTCCACACTTGCCGCGGAGTGCCACGCGTCGGCGAATCCATAGCCCGGAGTGGTCGAGGACGTCATGTGCCGTGCAATTCCTTCCCGGTTCGGCGATCCCGGCTCGGGAAGGTGGAGGCAGGGCCGGAGATGCACCCGCCTCGCCCTGGGCCCTCCCGCGAGGCCGTCGGCGCGCATGCGACTGCACACGCGGCGTGGGCAGGTCTTCGGACTCGCGGGCGCCACCGGACGAATCCGGTCTCCTAGTGGCCGTCGCTTCCCGGACCCGGCGTGGCGTCCAGTGCGTGTGACGGCGGTCGTTCCCACTCACCGCTGCGGGGCAGTCCCGGATTCACACCGGGTTCCCTCTTACGACGCCCGGGCCGATCGGGCCCGCGCGAACCAACACCGGCTCCCATCCTGGAGCCACGATCCACGGCGGGTCGACGCACCAGGCCGCCGGCTGGCGCGGCGCCGATCCTCCTGCCACCCGTTCACCGTCCGCGCGGTGCCCTCTTGGCCTCGGGACTCCGACGGGCACGCCCCGGCCGGAGCCGGGAGGACCCGAGGTCCCCGGCTCCGGCACGGTGACGTCCTCTGTCAGCCGACCGGCATGGCGGGTATCCGGTCCGGACCGAGATGCCGGGCGTACGCGGCGGTGGTGAAGAACGCCGGTAGGTTCTCGCCGAGCGCGGTGTCCTCGACGATCCGCGCGGCCTGCTCGGCGCGGTCCCGGTCGCTGCCGTCGCGCTCCGCGGCCAGGGCGGCAAGCTCCTCCGCGAGGATCGACCGAACCAGGTCGTCGGTGACACGCCCGCCGTCGGCCAGCGGAGTGCCGTGATGCAGCCACTGCCAGACCTGGCAGCGCGCGATCTCGGCGGTCGCCGCGTCCTCCATCAGGTTCCACAGCGCCACCGCGCCGACACCGCCGAGCCAGGCGTCGATGTAGCGCAGCGCGACCGCGATGTTGGCCCGTAACCCCGCTGCGGTCGCCTGACCCGGCGTCTTGTCGACGGCGAGCAGGTCGACGGCGGTGACGCTGACGTCGTCCCGGAGCCGGTCGAGCTGATTCGGGCGCTCGCCCAGCACCGCGTCGAACTCCTCCCGACAGGCGTCCACCAGGCCCGGGTGGGCCACCCAGGAGCCGTCGAACCCGTCGCCTGCCTCTCGCTGCTTGTCCGCCCGCACTCGGCCGAGGGCCACCTCGTTGGCCTTCGGGTCCCGGCTGGGGATGTACGCGGCCATCCCCCCGATGGCGTGCGCTCCGCGTCGATGACAGGTGCGTACGAGCAGCTCGGTGTAGGCGCGCATGAACGGCACCGTCATGGTGATCTCAGACCGGTCCGGCAGGACGAAGTCCGGCCAATGCCCGAAGTTCTTGATCACGCTGAAGATGTAGTCCCATCGCCCGGCGTTCAGCCCCGCCGAGTGCTCGCGCAGCTCGTACAGGATCTCTTCCATCTCGAACGCGGCGGTGATGGTCTCGACCAGCGTGGTCGCCCGGATGGTGCCCTGCGGTAGTCCCAGGTAGCGCTGGGCGAACACGAAGATGTCGTTCCACAGCCGCGCCTCGCGTTGGCTCTCCAGCTTGGCCAGGTAGAAGTACGGGCCGGCGCCGATGTCGAGCTGCCGGCGGGCGCAGTGGAACAGGTAGAGCCCGAAGTCGACCAGGCTGGCGGAGATCGGCCGTCCGTCCACGGCGATGCCCTTCTCCACCAGGTGCCAGCCGCGTGGGCGGACCACGATCGTCGCCAGCTGGTCGCCGAGGGCGTACCGTTTGCCGCGCGCGTCGGTGAAGTCGATCCGCCGGTCCAGCGCGTTGATCAGGTTGAGCTGCCCGGCGATGACGTTGTGCCAGGTGGGGGCGGTGGCATCCTCGAAGTCGGCGAGCCACACCTTCGCCCCGGAGTTGAGCGCGTTGACGGTCATCTTGCGATCGGTGGGTCCGGTGATCTCGACCCGCCGGTCGAGCAGGCCAGGGGCAGGTGGCGCCACCCGCCAGCTGGGGTCGGCGCGGATCGCGGCGGTCTCCGGCAGGAAGTCGGGCAACTCGCCGGCAGCGTACCGATCCCGGCGGGCCCGTCGGGTATCCAGGAGGGCGACCCGGCGGGCGGCGAACTCGCTGTCCAGTGCGACCAGGAACTGCAGCGCCTCGGCGGTGAGCACCTCGTCGAACCGTTCGGCCATCGGGCCGATCACCTCGTATCTCATGCGAACTGCTCCTCCTCCGTGGAGCCGCGCAGGGCGGTGGTCTCGGCGGCCGGGTTGAGCACGGTGCTGATCAAGTCGAAGTATCCGGTGCCGACCTCGCGCTGGTGCTTGACGGCGGTGTAGCCGGCGGACTCGGCGGCGAACTCGCGCTCCTGCAGCGCCACGTAGGCGGACATTCCGTCGCTGGCATACCCGCGGGCCAGGTCGAACATCGAGTAGTTGAGAGCGTGGAAGCCGGCCAGGGTGATGAACTGGAACCGGTACCCCATGTGGCCGAGTTCCCGCTGGAACTTGGCGATGGACGCATCGTCGAGGTGCTTGCGCCAGTTGAACGACGGCGAGCAGTTGTAGGCGAGCAACTGGTCCGGGTACTGCTCCTTGATCGCCTCGGCGAACCGGCGCGCGACCTCCAGGTCCGGGGTGCTGGTCTCCATCCAGAGCAGGTCGGCGTGCGGGGCGTAGGCCAGGCCCCGCGCGATGCACGGGTCGACGCCGTTGCGGACCCGGTAGAACCCCTCGGCGGTCCGCTCGCCGGTGACGAACGGCCGGTCCCGCTCGTCCACGTCAGTGGTGAGCAGTGTGGCGGCCTGCGCGTCGGTGCGGGCGATGACGACCGACGGGACTCCGGCGACGTCGGCGGCGAGCCGCGCCGCCTCGAGGGTACGGATGTGCTGGCCGGTGGGGACGAGCACCTTCCCACCGAGGTGGCCGCATTTCTTCTCCGCGGCCAGTTGGTCCTCCCAGTGCACCCCCGCCGCGCCGGCCGCGATCATCGCGGTCATCAGCTCGTACGCGTTGAGCGGCCCGCCGAAGCCGGCCTCGGCGTCGGCGACGATCGGCGCCAGCCAGTCGGTACCGCTGCTGTCGCCCTCGGCCGCGGTGATCTGGGCGGCGCGTAGCAGCGCGTTGTTGATCCGGCGCACCACCGCCGGCACCGAGTTCGCCGGGTAGAGGCTCTGGTCGGGGTAGGTGTGCCCGGCGAGGTTGGCGTCGGCGGCCACCTGCCAGCCGGAGAGGTAGATCGCCTTGAGGCCGGCCCGGACCATCTGCACGGCCTGGTTACCCGTGAGCGCGCCCAGCGCGTGGATGTAGTCCTCACTGTGCAGCAGCCGCCACAGCCGCTCCGCCCCGTGCCGGGCCAGGGTGTGTTCCTCCTGGATCGCCCCGCGCAGGCGCACCACGTCCTCCGCCCGGTAGCTGCGCCGCACTCCCCGCCACCGCGGACTGGTTTCCCACTCGGTACGCAACTGCTCAACGGTGTTCCGCACGATGTCGTCCCCTCGAAGTCGATGACGCCGGCAACCGCACATGCCTGTGGCGGCGCCAACGTGATGCCGGTCCGGTGTGTCGCCAACGGTCACACGGCGCCGGCAGCGGGTCGAGGCACGGAAAGAGCCAATATCTGGGAATTTCCGGCACCGTTTTGCGAAGTTGCGAAGGGCTATATTTGCAGCCTGCAAATGGTCTTCCCGACGGGCGGAACGACCAGTGGGAGGTGAGGGCGATCGTCAAGACGTTCGCCGGTGCCCGGCTGCGCCGGATGCGCGAGGACCGTGCTCTCAGCCAGTCGCACCTGGCCCGGCTGCTGAACATCTCGCCCAGCTACCTCAACCAGATCGAACACGACTCGCGGCCGCTGACCGTTCCGGTGCTCATGCGCATCACCGAGGTGTTCGGCGTCGATCCGACCGTCTTCGCTCCGCGCGATACGCCGCGGTTGGTCGCCGGGTTACGGGAGGCGCTGCCCGGGCGGGCGGGCGTCGCCGATCTCACCGAACTCGCCACCCGGCTGCCCGAGGTTGCCGAGGCCGTGATCGACCTGCACCGCCGGTACCGGCAGGCGGACGAGCAGCTCGCTGAGCTTCTGGGCGACCGCGAGACGATGGGCCGCAGCCCGCACGACCAGGTGACCGAGTTTTTCTATCGGCGGCAGAACTACGTACCGGACCTGGACGAGGCCGCGGAACGGCTGGCCGCGGTCATCGGACTCCGCCGCGGCGAGGTCCGCGCCGCACTGGAAGACCGGCTCCTCCAGCGGCACGGCGTGGTCGTCCGACGCGACGACGCCGGAGCGCTGGGCGACGAACTGCACCGCTATCGCCTGCAGACCCGCACGCTGCACCTGTCGACGTCGCTGCGCGCCGGGCAGGAGGCCATGCGGATGGCGGCGCAGATTGCGCTGCTGGAGTTCGCCGACGTGATCGACGAGATCGTGGAGGACGAGCGGTTCGACGATGTCCAGACCCAGATCCTCACCCGGGTCGGGCTGGCCAACTACTTTGCCGCCGCGCTGATTCTGCCCTACGAGCAGTTCCTGACCGCCGCCGAGCAACGCCGGTACGACATCGATCTGCTCACCCAACATTTCGCGATGGGCTGGGAGACGGTGTGCCACCGACTCAGCACCCTGCAACGTCCTCGCGCCCGTGGTGTGCCGTTCTCCTTCGTCCGGGTCGACCGAGCCGGCAACGTGTCCAAACGTCAGTCCGCCACCGGCTTCCCGTTCTCCCACACCGGCGGCACATGTCCGCTGTGGAACGTCTATGAGGCATTCAGCGCGCCCAGCCGGGTGGTCGTGCAGGTCGCCGCGATGCCTGACGGGCAGCGCTACCTGTGGATCGCCCGCACCGCCACCCGCCACCACGGCGGCTACAACCAGCCCGGAAAGGTCTACGCCATAGGCCTCGGTTGCGAGACCCGGCACGCCGGCCGGCTGATCTACTCCGCCGGCATGGACCTGCACGCGGCAGAGGCCGCAACACCGATCGGCCCCGGCTGCAAGACCTGCGAACGGATGACCTGCCCACAGCGGGCGGCCCCGTCGATCAGCCGTCAGCTCGACCTGGACGAGAACCGGAGCACCTTCATCCCGTACCCGCTCAAGGAGGAGCGCAGCCGAGGGACGTGAGGCCAGGGACTCTAGTCGTCAGCCCACCGCGGGTCCCGTCTCCTTGGTATACACGATCAGCGGATGGTCGCCGATCACGAAGCCAAACCGGCGCAGCCAGCCCTCGGCCTCGTACAGCGCGACCGCGTCAGACTCGGGATGCGTGGCCAACCATGCGCGCGGCGCACGAGCCACGAACCGCCTGAGCCGTGTGCGGGCCACCCCGCGCCGCCGGAACGCGGGCGCGACCATCAACTCGGCGACGACGACGGCCGGGGCGATCAGCAGGGCAGCCACCTCCGCCGACGCCGCCTCGCGCACGGCGAGGTCGAACTCGGTCGCCGCGGGCAGCACGGCCGGCGCGGGCCAGCCGTAGATCACGCCGGCCACCTCGACGCCGCCGGTGGCCACCAGTCCGTAGGCGCCGGGATACCCCGACTGCCGGGCAAGCTTGGACGGATATCCGTCCAGCTCCTCCGTCGACTCGTTCCACGGCGATCCAGCGAAACACTGCCGGTAGACCGGATGCAGCCGGCCCTCCAGTCCGCGCAGCTCCTCGCCGTTCACCGAACTGACGCCGAAGCGCAACTCCTCACCCCCGCGGCCCTTGTTGCCAACACATTGCAACTACCTGATTATGGCTGGAGGGAAGCGGGTGTTGCTTGGCCGTGGCTCACGCTTTCAGGCGGCGGGCGTCGACAACCCGACCGCGATGAGCGCCCCGGCACCGCGATGATCCACGCAGCCGGGGCGCTCATTTCTTGACCGCGCGCGGACGGGCCGACGCGACACGTCGTGAGACCCGCCGTTCCTGCGGCAGATGAAGCAGGTTGTGGAAGCCGCCACCCTCGCGATCCGGGGCGGTAGCCGCCTCGAAGGCGAACTCCGGTAGCTAACTGACAGCGGCGAGATGTACCGATGCGATGCCGACCAGCACGGCGCCGAACAGGGTGATGCCACCGGCGGCCAGGACCGGGGTCACCCGGCTGGCCAGCCGCAGCGTGGCATGCGACCGGGCGTTGCGGATGACGAGGGAACTGCCGGCGACAGCGAGGACACCGACGGCAAAGAGTACGACGGCCATACCGAGACCGAAGGTCAGCACCAGCAGCAACGCGAAGCCGGCACGGCCGAGGAACAGCCCGGTGGCCAGCACGAGAAACGCGGCAGGAGATGGCGTCAGGCCACCGGAGATACCCAGCAGGAGCAGACCAGGCCGCCTCCCGTGCTCACCGTGCTCATGACCGTGATCGTGTCCGTGCGCGTGGTCGTGGCTGTGGCTGTGGCTGTGGCTGTGATTGTGGTGGCCGCGCAGGTGACGGCGCAGCATCCACACACCGGTGCCAAGGACGAGTGCGCCAGCGGCGATCTGTAGCCACGTGGTGAGCTGTTCCATCCGGACGATGTCGGACAGCGACAGAAACGTCCACGCGACACCGATCACCAGCACCGAGACGGTGTGCATCGCCGCGACGGACCCGCCGAGCCAGGCCGCGTCGCGGATGCGCCCCCGCGAGCCCGCGAGGTACGCCGCGGCGAGAGTCTTACCATGGCCCGGAGCGAGGGCGTGGCCGGCGCCGGCCAGGAACGCGAGCAGAAACGCCACCGCCGGCACGCCTGGCGTGTTGATGAGGTCCTGCAGCCGGTCCGAGACCGAGGTGGTCGACAAGGCCAACCCGTTCATGCCGCCACCCGCCGCTCTCTGCTGCTCGGGGCGGTTCGACGGGCCCGGTGCAGGCGGCGCGCTGCGATGACACACCCCACCAGCACGAGCAGAACCCCACCGATCACCGCAGCGAGTTGCGTGATCGCGCTGCGGCCCAGACTGGCGCCGGCCACTGGCGGCCCGCCGACCAGGGTCCAGGCATGAGTGTCGTCGGCGCCCTCGTACACGGCGCGCTGCCCGGTCGGGCCGGTGGCCATCGTCCGATAGGCAGGATTGAGATCGGTGAGCATCCGCACCGCGACGGTCGCCTTGGCGACCGGGCCAGGGCACGCGTAGTCGACGACGGCGCCTTTGAGATCCAGCGCCCGAACTGGCTCAACCGTGCCGGTGCACGCCCGCGCGCCGTCGGTGACGGTGATCCGTTCCAGGAGATACCGGGTGAATCGCTCGGACGCTCCGACGACACCGGGATCGGTGTACCGGTAGTCGACGGTGCCGTCGGCTCGGGCCCGGTCCGGGGGCAGCACGCCGAGGGCGACGCCGAGCGCGGTCAGGTCATCCGGCCCGCCGACCCGCCACTTCACGACGACGACATCGGGCCGCTGCTCGTCGATCGCGATGACCACCGTCTGCGGATCGCCGAACGGGTGCGCCGAAGCCCGAATGGGCGGGCACACCATCGACCCGGCCACGCCACCGGCGACGGCGAACGCCACCAGCGCGCGAATGCTGTGAACAGCCAACGAACACACTCCAGGCAGCGCAGATGTTGCAAACGGCGCCGAGTCTGTCGGGATCATGTACACGCACAGGCTGCACCTGGCGACGAACGATGGTCGCCCGGGTGAACAATCCTCAGACTGATCTCCCAGCGTCGGTCAAAGCGGTCCAACAGGCATCTCAGCTCTCAACGACCGGCGGCGAGGGCTGACGAGACGACCGCACGGCGGCAGCGCGACGGACGGCAGCGTGGGCGGCGCGCGTCCGGCAGCTGCCGGCCCAGCCGGAAGCGCTACCCGAGCTTGGCCACCGTGAGCAGCACCACGGCGTCCTCGTGGGCGACCAGGCGGTGCCGCTCCTGCGGCACGATGAGCAGGTCACCCTGGCGTCCGGTCCAACTCGCCGCGGAGCCGAACAGCTCGACCCGTCCGCGCAGCACCAGCATCGAGGCCTGCCCCGGGTTCTCGTGCTCGCTCAGCTCGACGTCGGCGCGGAGTGCGATGATCGTCTGCCGGAGCGTCCGCTCGTGCCCGCCGAAGATGGTCTCCGCGCTGCGACCGGAGCCCGACGCCGCGGCCCGCTCGCCGTGCTCGCGGGCCAGCGCGTCCAGACTGTACTTCTGCACCTGTCGCCCACCTGCCCGTCCCACCGAACGACGCCGGGCGCAACGGCGAGAGCCCAGGAGTCCCACCCGGCAGCCGGCCCAGACAGGGCGACGATACCCGTCCTGGGTCGTCGGCAGGCGCGGGTCGGCGGAACCTATCCGCGCAGGCGCAGCACCAGGGAGACACCCAGCCACGCCACCATGACCAGCTTGACCGCCTCCAGGGCGATGTAGACCAGGTGCAGGTGGGAGGCGGCCGGCTGCCCGCCGGCGATGATCTCCTGCGCCCGCCCGTCGAGCAGGGGTCGCAGGACGAAGGCCTGCGTCAGCAGCATCGCCGCGGTGACCGCGAGGAGCGTCCAGCGGGCGGCCCCGGCCGAGGCCCCGACCAGGGCCAGGGTCAGCAGGAGCAGCAGCGTCAGCTCCGCCAGGTTGAGCGCCCTGAACACCAGCCGTCCGATGCCGAGCCCGAGCGCCCGGGTGATGCCGGGCGCGCGGAACTTCAGCGGCGCCTCGATCAGCGAGATGGCCGCCACCATCCCGAACCAGATGAAGGGGATCGCGACTTGGCCCACGATCCGTAGCCTGTCCACCACTGCCTCCCT
This sequence comes from Micromonospora sp. WMMD812, assembly GCF_027497215.1. NCBI lineage: Bacteria > Bacillati > Actinomycetota > Actinomycetes > Micromonosporales > Micromonosporaceae > Micromonospora > Micromonospora sp. WMMD812. The sequence continues at coordinate 7,001,276 of NZ_CP114904.1, forward strand.
ACGACGCTGAGACGGTAGCCACGCACACCCCGGGGGAGGCGAAGGGCACGAGGCCGACCGGGACGGCGCCGTCCGGTGCCACCTGGTCGGCGATGCCGCCGAGCAGACCGCGGTGGACCTCGCACACGACGCCGGGATATCGCCGCGCGAGGTCGAGGAACGGGCAGGAGCGCAGCTCGATCCGCTGCCCCTGCGGCGTACCCGCGCGGACCGGGTCAAAGCCGAGCTCGGTGAAGAGGGCGGTGGCCCGCCGGGCGATCCGCTCCACCCGGCCGGCGGCCGACGCCTCCGCGTCCCGCGTCGAGGCGCCCGCCGTTGACGGGTCCGCCGTCGAACGGTCCGGCGCCGCCGCGTCGAGGCTCCGGATGCTGGGCGCTGAGGCGAGCCAGGCTCGACCGGCCTGCTGTGCCGCCAGCGCGGCCGGCGGTGCGACCGACGGTCGGTCGAGGTGGGCGGCGAGGATCTCCGCGAGCAACTGGTAGCGGTCGCTAGCTGGCGCCGGCGTGCTGCTGACGTAGACGGCCTGGGGCCGACCGGGTCCGCCGCGGGGGCGCTGAGTGCGTCGCACATACCCGGCGTCGGCGAGCACGTCCAGGTGGAAACGGACGGTGTTGGGGTGCAGGCCGGTCTCGCCGGCCAGCGACACCACGTCCAGCGGTGTCCGAGCCGAGCGGAGCACCTCGAGGATGCGGCGTCGGCTGGGCACGGCGAGTGCGCCGTAGCTCACCTGGTCGGTCATGCCCCCAATATATACGATGACCATCGGAGAAAAGGAGGCTGCCCATGCGCCGTGACATCGCCGACCGCGCCGACCTGGTTCTGGTGATCAGTGACTTCTACGCGCGGGCGTTCGCCGACGGCCTCCTCGGCCACATCTTCGTGGAGGTCGCGAAGATGGACCTGGCGGCGCACCTGCCGATCATGTGCGACTTCTGGGAGACCGTGCTGTTCCGCACCGGCGGCTACCGGCGCAACGCCCTGGCGCTCCACGTCGACCTGCACCGTGTCGCCCCGCTCGAGCCCGAACACTTCGCCCGCTGGCTCCAGCTCTGGCGGGCCACGATCGACGACCGGCACGAGGGCCCGCACGCCGAGCGGGCCAAGATCCAGGCGGAACGGATCGCCTGGTCGATGCAGCGCCGGCTGGCCCGGGGCACCGGCAGCGAACACGTCACCATCCGGCAGCGGGGTCCGGCACAACACTGACCCGCCAGCCGCGTCGGCCAACCCGCAGTGAAAGCCGTACCCGGCGAGCTGTCACAGGGCCGAGGGCTGCCCTGTCTTGGCTGTCGACCGGATGTCATCCGGCGCCCCGGCCAACAGGAAGGCCTGTCATGAAGATCGTGGTAATCGGCGGTACCGGACTCATCGGGTCGAAGCTCGTGACGAAGCTTGGCGAGCACGGCCATGAGGTGGTGGCGGCGTCACCGAACACCGGTGTCAACACCCTCACCGGCGAAGGGCTTGCGGAGGCGTTGGCAGGCGCAGCTGTAGTGATCGACGTGTCAAACTCCCCGTCCTTCGAGGACGCCGCTGTGCTGGAGTTCTTCGAGACCTCCACCCGGAACCTGCTCGCGGCGGAGGCGGCGGCCGGCGTGGGCCACCATGTCGCGCTGTCGGTGGTGGGGACCGAGCGGTTGCCCGACAGCGGCTACTTCCGGGCGAAGATCGCTCAGGAAAAGCTGATCGAGAACTCCTTGATCCCGTTCTCGATCGTGCACGCGACGCAGTTCTTCGAGTTCACCCAGAGCATCGCCGCCGCGTCGACGGACGACGGCACCGTCAGGCTCGCCCCCGTACTCTTCCAGCCGATTGCGGGCGACGACGTCGCCCAGGCGGTCGCACGGATCTCGGTGGCGTCGCCGTTGAACGGGAGGGCCGAGGTCGCCGGACCCGAGCAGTTGCGGATGGACGAGTTCTTCCGGAACGCCCTGGCTGCTTGTGGCGATACGCGTGAGGTGGCCACCGACCCGCACGCCCGGTACTTCGGAGCCGAGTTGAGCGAGCGGTCGCTGGTGCCGGGCGACGGCGCGACTCTCGGCGAGATCAGGTACGCCGACTGGGCAGGCCGGACCGACTCCGGCAAGTAGCGCGCCGGCCGGCATCCACCCACCGACGTACGGAGGACAGATGAGCACGCCCATCGGAGACAACGAGTCAATGCACGCGCTTGTGTCTTTTGTCGAGGCGGAACTGGCCATGGCCGAGTCGAGCCACCCAGCGGAGGCCGCCGACGTGCCGGTCACCGAGTGGCTGTTCGATCCGGCCGACGCCCAGCGCGACGAGGTGGGGCTCCGCAGCCTGCTCGGCGCGGTCGAGGCGCTGGAAGGTGACGCCCCGCTCGGCCCTGCCACGGGCGGACGTGCCTGAGACACCCGCACCACGCCGACCGGCGCCGGCGGAATCCACCTCATCGACAGCCGAAGTGAGACACCAGATGAACGACCTGGACCAGCGGGGGTTTTGTGCTGCTCCCGGTGCGTCGGCGCGGATCGTTTCGCTCGACGATCTCCGTGAGCACCTGCAGTGGGCGATCGAGTTGGAACACTCGACGTTGCTGCCGTACCTGTGTGCGCGGTAATCGCTTGATCCGGAGCAGAACCAGGCGGCTGTCGAGGTGGTGGGCAGCGTCTTCGCGGAGGAGATGCTCCACCTGACGCTGGCCGCGAATCTGCTCAACGCCGTCGGGGGGCGGCCGCGGCTGGACACGCCGGGGGTGCTGCCGCCGCACCCCTGGCGGCTGCCACACGGCGACCGCTCGTTGGAACTGTCGCTGCTCCCGTTCGGTCCGGACGCTCTTGACCTGTCCCTGCGGATCGAACAACCGGCGCCGCCCGGCGCCCCGGCGGAAGGCGACGACTACCAGACCATCGGGCAGTTCTACGCCGCGATCGAGGACGGCCTGCGCGACCTGTGCGATCGGCTCGGCGAGCGGGAGTTCTTCTGCGGCGGTCCGGCTCGCCAGGTGACCGCGGCCCACTTCCGGCAGACCGCCGGGCGACTGATCGCGGTCGAAGATCTGGGGTCCGCGCCGTTCGTCATACCGTGATCTGGAGGACCATCGAAACCATCCACATGGTCGCCCAGACGTCCGGACTCCTCCACATCCGCGTCAACGGCGTAGAGATCAGGAATCGTCTTCGCGCCTTGAAACCGGGGCTGTCGCGACACCAGCGCTCCGGAAGCTCGAACAGTACGGGTACTCAGTGCCGTACGCATCGGCGATGAGTACTGAGACTCATGCCCCTGGCTGTCGGTGACGACATCTTGTTGGCATGCCTTTGATCGACACCCATCGGACGGACACTGTCACGACCGTTCGCACCAGGGACCAGGTATATCGTGCCGTCACCAGACTGCTCGCCGTTCTGCTGGTGCCCGTCGCCTACCTGGTGGCTCCTGGGCGTGCCCGCCATGCGGCCTGCCAGTGGGCTCTGTCCATGCGCTTTCCGGCCGAGGACCTGGCCGGGCTGTTGCCTGCGGCCCGGGCGGCCTTCGAGGCGGCACGCAGCCATGCGTTATGGCGGCATGGGGAACTCATCGGACTGACCTCCGGCTACCGCGACGCCGCCACACAAGCGGCGCTGTACGTCAAGGAGGTCCGGCGCAGCGGGTCGGCCGCAGCCGCTCGACGGTGGACACTGCCGCCACACGAGTCGCGTCACGTGGCAGGCACCGCCTTCGACGTGCGACCCACGGAAGGCGCTCGCTGGCTGGAGAGGTACGGCGCGCGGTACGGCTTGTACCGCAGGTACGACAACGAGTGGTGGCACTTCGAGTACTGCCCCGAGGGGCAGCCTGAGCGGCTGCCGCATCCGGGGGCCGCGGCGACCGTCGCTGTTGCCGGAGCCGGGACCGCGCCGACCCGGGGGATCGTTCATGATCGTCACCATGATTGAGAGGCCGCTGTGGTGGCGGGAGGCTCTGGCCGGGCTGGGCGGCTGCCTGTTACTCACAGTGGCGACATCGCCCGGGTACGCTGCCGGGCCACCGCCGTTCATCGCCACGCCCGGTCGGCCGGAGTTCCACGGAGTGGGTTGGGTGGTTGCCCTGATCCCCGTCGTGGCGACCGTGGTGGGCTTGTGCCTGCTGCGCTGGTGGCCGTACCTGCTGTCGGTAGCCGGCCTGCTCGCTGTGCCGTACGTGTGGGGGCAGCTGACGAGCATGTCGTACCCGCTGGTGCTGGTCCTCGCACAGTCCGCCGCGTACCCACTGGCCTTGGTAGGTGTACTCGCTTGCGCCCAAACCCTGTTGAGCAACGGTTTCCCGGGGGTGGGCGCGGCCCTGGCGGGACTGGCTACCGGGTTTCGTCTGCTGGGCTCTGCGCTGGTCGGGCCCGGCTGGCTGTACTCGGATCCGTCTCGGCCAGCCTGGCATGCGGGGATGATCGTGGCGGCCCTCGCCACGCTCATCCCCGCGGTCGTCCGATTCAGCGACCGCCGCGCGGGAGGGCTACCGGAAACCATCCCGGGGGCGTGGCAGCGGTTGCGCCTGGTTGTCGCGGCCGGGCTGGCGGTATGCCTGGTGTTTCCGCTGTCCCTGTTGACCACCGAGCGGCTCGCGGCGCTGCTCGGCGTCAGCTGGTCTGCCCTGTACCGGCACGGGTCAGTGGCGGTCGCGGTGATCGGCACGGTCACGCTGGTGCTGGCGACCGGCCTTGCGGCCGTCGCGGGACTGTGGTCGCTGGCCGGAGCGCTCACCGTCGCTACCGCCCACGTGGCGATGGCCGCACCGCTGCTCCTGGCGTTCACCGCGCTCGGCTCGGTAGGTCCGCTGCGCTGGCTGGGTGCGCTCGCCGGCGCGGTGATCGGCGCGGCGGCCGCCAGCAGCCGGTGGCGGGCCGCAGCCGCCAGCACGCTGGCGGTGGGCGCCGCGATAGCTGTGTTCATCGCGCACGCCGCCACAACTGGCCATCCAGAGAAATTGGCCGATCAGCAGCGCGTCATTCCGGCGCTGCTGTTGCTCGTTCTGACCACCGCGGCGGGGACCGCGGTGACCGGTGCGACCGCGCCGGTGCTCGCGCCTCGTGGTGCGGTTCCGGCCGCGCTTGGTCCCCTCGTCGGCGTACTCGCCGCCAGTGGGCTACAAACGGTCGGGGTGACATACGTCCACAATGGTCTACCGGTTTCGTCGTACCTCAACCCGGTGTTCCACATCACCACGTCGGCTGTGTTGCTTCTTGTCGCGGGCGCGGCGGTTGGCGGACTGGGCGTCGCACACCATCTCGCCGGACGCTGGGCAGAACGTAAACGAGCCGAGCTGATCCGCCGAGAGGCCGCGGCCGCGGAACGGGACCGGTTGGCCCGGCCGATCCATGACGGTGTTCTGCAGGTGTTGGCGCTGGTTCAGCGGCAGGGCTCACAACTGGGAGACACTGGCTCCCAGCTGGCAAGGCTCGCCGGCGAGCAGGAGGTTGCGCTGCGCAACCTCCTTAGCGGCGGCGGTGCGGTGGCTCGTGTCGGCGGGGATGCGGACCTACGGGCGGCGCTCACCGCCTTGGCCTCCCCCGTGATCGAGGTCTCTGCGCCCGCAGGGCCGGTGGTGATGCCGTCAGGAGCTGCCGCCGAACTTACGGCCGCGGTGCAGGCCGCCCTCGACAACGTCCGTCGGCACGCAGGTCCGACCGCACGGGCATGGGTACTGCTGGAGGACGAAGGAGACGCGGTGCGGGTGACCGTCCGCGACGACGGTGTCGGATTCGACCCACAACGGCTGACCGACGCGGCTCGTGCCGGCCGGCTGGGCGTGGCTCAGTCGATGCAGGGTCGGGTCGCCGACATCGGTGGGAGCACGAGTATCCACAGCGGTCCGCAGGAGGGCACCGAGGTCGAGTTCTGGGTGCCACGGCGGCGGTGAGTTCGGGGAACCGACTGGTAGAGACTCCGCGGCGTCATCGGGCGAGGGCGACGGCGGTTCCGGTCACCGCGATGCCGGTTCGCGGTTGTGCGGGGATCCCGATCTTCAGGACGCTCGGGCGGCCCATGTCCTCGCCCTGGTGCACGGTGACGGTCACGGGCGGCGTCACCAGCCCTAGTTCGCGTAGGTAGCCGCCGAAAGCCGCAGCCGCGGCGCCAGTCGCGGGGTCCTCGACGACGCCGCCCGGCGGGAAGGGGTTACGCGCGTAGAACACGTGCGGAGACTCGCGGCAGACCAGGTCGACGGTGGTCCAGTCGTGCCGGGCCATCAACCTGGACAGCGCGTTCATGTCGTAGTCCAGGTTCGCGAGCCGCTGCCGGCTGGCGGTGGCCACGATGGGATGCCAAGCGCCGGCGAAGGCGACTCGCGGCGGCATCGTCGCGTCGAGGTCGCCCGGCGCCCAGCCCAGGGCCTCGAGCAGTGCCGTAAGGTCGCTGGCCGCGATGGGTCGGGTCCGCGGTGCGACGCTGATCAGCGTGGCGGTGGTCGTGCCGTCCGACTGCACGGTGGTGGAAACCTCGACCAGGCCGGCGCGGGTGTCGAGGTGCAGGACGCCCGGTCCGTGCCGCTCGGCGTAGGCGGCTGCCGACGCGATGGTCGCGTGACCGCAAAAGGGCACTTCCGCCTTCGGGCTGAAATAGCGCACCTCGAAGCGCCCACTGCCACGGGGCACGAGGAACGCCGTTTCGGAGTATCCGATGTTAGCCGCCACACGCAGCATCTCGGTGTCGCTGACCCCGGTGGCGTCGAGTACGACACCGGCCGGATTGCCGCCCGCCGGATCGGCGGTGAACGCGGCGTAACGCAGGATCTCCATGATCTCGACTCTATGGCGGAACACCAGCAAGGTCGCACACCAATCCCCGCCTCGTGGCCCGGAAGCCGCCGCCGACCACCATCTCCGCGTGCCGCGGACCACGTCCGTTCGCGCCGCTAGGTGGGCAGTCATAGCCGATGACAGCGCGTGTTGGAGACTGCTCGACATGACTCTTGTGTCGGTGGATCAGCACGGTCTGGCGCGGATCGTCAGGGAGTTCGCTGCCCGGTGGACGAGTGATGCCGCCGACATCGGGACCTACCTGGCAGCACAGGTCTCCGACACGAGCCACCGAGAGGTTGTCGGCCCGTTGCTCGCCGCACTTGGGGCCAGTGGCGTTGTTCGGGTCGGGGATCGGGAGGTCGCGGCGTGGGGCGACCCGGACGTCCCTGAGATGGCGTTCAGCGTTACCAAATCGGTCGTGTCCGTCGTGGCCGGCCTCGCCTTCGACGACGGGCTGTTGGTGCCGGACCAACCGGTCCACCAGGTCGTCGACGTTCCTGAGTTCCACGGGCCGCACAACGAGCGGATCACGTGGCGTCATCTGCTGCAGCAGTCGAGCCAATGGGAGGGCGAGCTCTGGGGCAAGCCGACGAGCGTTGACGCGCAGAGCTTCCGCGAGGGAACAGAGGTGCACGGCACGGCCCCCGGCAAGGGGTGGGCCTACAACGACGTACGGATGAACCTCCTCGCCTACGCGCTGACGCTTCTGTTCCGCAGGTCGTTGCCGGACGTGCTGCGAGAGCGGGTCATGGACCCGATGGGCGCCTCCGACCGGTGGTCGTGGCACGGTTACCGAACGAGCACCGTAGAGATCGACGGCCACTCCGTCGAGGTGGTCTCTGGCGGCGCGCACTGGGGCGGGGGCCTGTTCGTCCCCGCCCGGGACCTGGCCCTGATCGGGCAGCTTTTCCTTGACCGAGGGACCTGTCGCGGCACACGACTGCTGAGCACCGAATGGATTGACCAGTCCTGGGCCCCGTGCCCGGTCAAACCCGAATACGGCTATCTATGGTGGCTCAACGACGAGCAGATCCCGTGGCCCGGGGCGCCGGCGACCGGCCGCAGCGCCCGCGGCAACGGCGGACGGCACCTGCTGTGGGTCGATCCGGCGCGTGAGCTCGTCCTCGCCTCCCACTGGACCGAAGAACCGCTCGACCTGATCCACAGCGTCTCCAGCACGGTTACGCGCGCCGGCTGACGAGACCTCTACGCCGCTCCTGCAGCGAGCCGCGGGCAGAAAACGGCGAGCGGGGCGGCGCCCGGCGACCGATAGGTTGCAGGTCATGGGCAGCGGTATCTTCGGCGATGCCTTTCGCGCATACCTGACCGAGCCTGAGTCGCTGCCCGCGTTGATCGAGCTCGAGGGCCTACCCGGCGAACTGCGGCACGTACTGCGCCGCCGCCTGAGAAGCTGAGCCCGAGGGCACGAACGCCGGTGCCCGCGGAGGTGACGCGGATTGTCCAACGGCGATGAGTTTCGTCGTGGTCGCCAGTCTGTATCCCCGACCGGCGATCCACCGCACTCGAGGAGAGCATCATGACCGCCACCTACACCTTCGACGTCTTTTCCAGCCTCGACGGCTTCGGCGCAGCCGGCGGCAACTGGACCGGCTACTGGGGCAAGCAGGGCCCCGAGCTGCTCGACCACCGCCTCGCCGTATACGGCGAGGAGCAGCGGATGGTGTTCGGGGCCAACACGTATCGGGTGTTCGCGCGGATGCTGGCGTCGAGCACCGCGGAGTCCGAGGTGCGTGACCCATGGGTCACCCGGATGAGGAACCTGCCGGCGACGGTGGTGTCGACCACGCTGGAAGGACCCCTCGACTGGCCGGACGGCACCGTCGCGCGCGGTGACGCCGTCGACGTCGTCGCTCGGCTCAAGGAGGAGTCCGACGCGCCGTTGCGCTCGCACGGCAGCCTGTCGTTGAACCGGTCACTGCTGGCCGCCGGTCTGGTCGACCGCGTCCAGGTGACGCTCTTCCCTGTGATCACCGGTCAGACCGGGTTGGACCCCATCTTCCAGGGTGCGGCCGACTTCGACCTCGAGCTGATCGAGAGCCGGACCCTCGACGGCAACATCCAAGAGCTCATCTACCGGCCCACCCTGCATGTCTGAGCCCAGGCACGGCCGCGGGTCGGCGCCGTAGACCTCGTCACCGGCCACTCCGCGCGGGACCGAGCGCCACCTCGACGATGCGCGACCGCGACGAGAACGGCCGCCGCGCCGGCAGGACCGGCAGACCTGGTACCGGGTCCGTGAGGACGGCCGGGTGTTTCTGCTGTGCCCGGAGTGCACCGCTGTTCTGGCTGCCGGCGATGACCGGGCCTGCGACCCGGCCACGAATGTGTGGGCTTGAGACAACCTTTCACGGCACGCGCACGTGGAAGGAGCGTCACGGAGATGGCTCGCCCCCGCGTTCGCCGAAATGTGCCCGCTCGAATGGTCGGGTGAGCCGGGTGCGGATCAAGTCCCTATCGGGTGGCCTTCGCCGGTCGCCGGCTCGGTGCTGGCCGGTGCGGCTTTCGGCAGATGAGGAGTGGTATGCGATTCAGACGAGGTGTCGGCGGCGGAATGGTCGCCGCCATGCTGGTGGCGGGCGCCGCCCTCACCGCTTCGGCCGCCGGGGGTGCCTCTCCGCCATCGGCTTCCGCACGACCATCGACGGCGCATGGCCTCGTGCGGACGGTCACGCTGGTGACCGGCGACCAGGTGACGGTCTCCGATGACGGTGCTTCCGTGTCGGCGAGGCCTGGGCCCGGCCGGGAGCATGTCACCTTCGCGATGACCCAGGGCGACAGTCGGGTACGGGTGGTCCCGAGCGACGCGGTGTCACTGTTGGCGGCCGGGCGGCTGGATCCGCGGCTGTTCGATGTCACGGGACTGCTGGAGTCCGGGTACGACCGCACCGATCACCTGCCCCTGATCGTGACCGGCGGCCAGGGCGCTACGGCCACCACGACGCGCCGCGGCATCGCCGCAATGAGCGGGCTGAGCGAGGTGCGCGACTTGCCGGTGGTCCGTGGCGTGGCGGTACGCCAGGCACGGGGCACATCGGTCGCGTCGTGGCGCGCCCTGACCGGGGGGAGTCCGGGGGCGCGATCGCTCCGTCCGGGCGTGGAGAAGGTGTGGTTGGACGGACTGCGTAAACCCACCCTCGACGTGAGCGTGCCGCAGATCGGCGCCCCGGCGGCCTGGCAGGCCGGATACACGGGGACGGGCAGCACCGTGGCGGTGCTGGACTCGGGTGTCGACGACACCCACCCGGACCTGGTCGGGCAGGTGGTCGGCCGGCAGAACTTCACCGAGGACCTTGAACCCGGCAGCGACCTGTCGGGACATGGCACGCACGTCGCCGCGACCATCGCCGGCACGGGCGCCGCCTCGGCCGGGACGTTCAAGGGCGTGGCGCCCGGAGCGAAGCTGCTGGATGGCAAGGTGTGCATCGTCGACGGGTGCGCCGATTCGTGGATCATCGCCGGGATGACGTGGGCGGCCGCGGAACAACACGCCGACGTGGTCAACCTCAGCCTCAGCGGTCCGGACGACCCGGACGTGGTGGATCCGGTCGAGGAGGCGGTGCAGACTCTGTCCGACCAGCACGGCACCCTGTTCGTCATCGCCGCGGGGAACACCGACGGTGGCATCGTCGAGGGGGAGATCTCCTCGCCCGGGACCGTACCCGCCGCCCTCACCGTCGGCGCGGTCGATGACGCTGACGCGCTTGCGGGCTTCTCTCGTCGGGGCCCCGGTCCACAGGACGCGTTGAAGCCGGACATCACCGCACCCGGCGTGGGCATCACGGCAGCACGGGGCAAGGACGCGACCAGGGTTCCCGGCAAGCCGGGCGAGCAGCACACCACGCTGTCCGGAACGTCGATGGCTACCCCGCACGTGGCGGGCGCCGCGGCGCTCCTGGCGCAGCACCACCCCGAATGGTCGGGGCAGCAACTCAAGGCGGCATTGATGGCCACGGCCCGACCCACCCCCGGGACCGGTGTGTACGGTCAGGGCGCCGGGCGGGTCGACGCAGCCAGAGCGGTCGGGCAGGCCGTCACCACCAGCCCGGCGAGTATCAGCTTCGGTCTGCAGCTGTGGCCCCACACCGACGACCCGGTTCTGACTCATGAGGTGACCTATCACAACGCCGGGTCGGCGGATGTGACGCTCAGCCTCCGCCTGAACACCTTCAACGCAGACGACACCCCCTCGCCGGATGGGATGTTCACCGTCAGCGCCGAATCGATCACCGTGCCGGCGGGCGGTGAGGCGACCGTGTCGGTGACCGCCGACACGCGCACTGCGGGCCTCGACGGGTACGCCGGTGGCTGGCTCACCGCCACGGCCGGCGACCTCGTAGTGCGGACACCGATTGCGGTGCACAAGGAGGTCGAAAGCTACGACGTCACGTTGCAGCACCTGAACCGGGCCGGCTCATCGCCGGACGTGTCCGAGACCCGGCTGTGGCAGAACGACAGCGACCGGCTGCCGTACGGCACCGGGCACCTGGTCGGCGCGGAAGGCGACAGTGTTACCGTGCGGGTGCCCAAGGGCGTTTACACGCTCGTCAGCTCGTCGAGCACGTTCAGCACCAACCCCAAGGGGAGCGGTGGCGCTGCCGACGAGCATCTCCTACTCGCCCAGCCGGTGCTCAAGGTGGACCGAGCGCAGACCGTCGTTCTCGACGGCCGGCTGTCTCGACCGATATCGATCACCGTGCCTCACCCGAGCGCGCAGGCGGCAAGTGTGGGGATGCGAGCGGTCGGCAGGCGTGGGAAATACACCGCCGCCACGACTCTGTTCGGGGCCACGTTCGAGGGCCTGTACACGGCCCGCGTCGGACCCGACGTCCCCAACCAGGACTTCACCGTGAGCTTCGGCGGGCAGTGGGCCGAGCCGAAATCGGACGGCACCTTCGACGACAGTCCCTACGCGTACCTGCTGAACTTCTCCGAACGTGGCCGGATGGTGACCGGCTACGACCGACAGGTCGCCGACCGTGACCTCGCGCGGGTGCGGGTCCACTTCGCCCACGCCAACCCGAGCGCCTCGATCGGCATCAGGCAGGTCCACGGCGGGCCTGCTTTCCCCGCGTCCATGCAGTTCCACCTACCGTTCACGCGCACCGAGTACTACAGCCGCAACCCGGACGGTTGGTTGGGGGCCTTCTCGGAGGCTTCCGACGACGGTGGCCTGACCAGTGTCACGGCCAACTCGTACGCCACCTACGAACCCGGCCGCACCTACCAGGAGGTGTGGAACAAGGGGGTCTTCGGCCCGGCCGTTCCGCCGCCGTTCCTCTTCGAGGGTGCCACCCGTACCGGCGACACGATGCTCGTCGACGTACCCCTGTTCAGCGACGGCGCCGGCCGGGCCGGGGACAGCATGACCGAGACCTTCGCCGCCGCCCTGTTCAGAGACGGCGCCAAGATCGGCGAAACAGACCAGCCGCGTTTCCAGTCGTTCGACGTGCCGGCCGCCGACGCACGCTACCGGCTCGCGCTACGCGCCAACCGCGACCCGCGGCTCGAACTGTCCACGACTACACAGATCGCCTGGGAGTTCCGCTCCGGCCACGTCGACGGCACTACCCGCGCGCCGCTCCCGCTCTGGACAGTCCGCTTCGCTCCGAAACTCGACCGCCACAACACCGCACCGGCAAACCGCACCGTCGCGGTGCCGGTATTCGCCACCCCGCAGCCAGGCTCACCCGCCGGTCGACTCACCAACCTCGCCGTCGAGGTCTCCTACGACGACGGCGCCAGTTGGAAACGCACGCCGGTCAAGTCCGGCCACGCGGACGTGATGCACCCCAACGGCGTTGGCTTCATCTCGCTACGAGCGAGCGCGACCGACGACGCCGGAAACACCGTCGAGCAAACCACCATCCGCGCCTACCGCTACGGCTCATGACGTAACCACGGGCCCATTCGCGAACGAAACGACCACCTCACGTGGCCACCAGGTGGCGGCCTCGTCGCGACAAGCGCGGCGAGGCCGCCGTCGCCCTGATCGAGCAGCATCAGGAGTCGTTCGGGGAGCGGGACGGTTCAACAACTGCCCTGACCCACGCCCCCGCTCCCCGGCGCCGCGGTCTGCGCAGACAACTTGGTGCCGGGGGAGCGAAGGGAATTCATTGGCGGCGGGCGCGCCGCTTGGCCCGGGCCATTCGCCACAGGAATGCCGGGGTGGGCGGGACCCAGCCGAGTTGGGTGGCCAGGCCGAGGTCGTCCCGGTTGGCCCAGTGCTCGAGGACCTGGTCGTCCCTGACGCGGAACCAGTGGGTCTGCGTGATCGCGAACCGGCGCCCGGTCGGCGGGAACGCCTGATCGACCTCGCCGTGGTCGTCGTACGCCACGAACGGCCCGACCTGGCGCCCCGACATGGTGCAGTGCACGGCGACCAGGTCGCCGTCGGCCACCACGTCGTGGATGTCGAAGCGCAGATCCGCGAACGCGGCTCGTAGCCAGCGGGCGGTGGCCGCGAACGCGGCCGGACCCGGCTCCCGGCAGGCCGGCGGCTCGGCCTTCGCCTCGCGGTTGACCGCCTGGGGATGAACGACCTGGGCCAACTCGTCAAGATCGCCGGAGGCCATGAGCGTCATGGAGCGAACACAGATGTCGGTGTCGATGGTGCGCATGATGGCTCCCTCGAAATATCAGGTACAGTAGAGGAGTATTCAATACTGTTGGACGGTACGCAATGCCTCGTCGCCCATACGACAACACCCGCCGCGCCGAACAGGCGCAGCTCACCCGCCGCCGCGTCCTGGACGCGGCCCGCGAACTGCTCATCGAACGCGGCCCCGCGGCCATCACCATGCGGGACGTCGCCACGCACGCCAACGTCTCGGCCGAGACCGTCTACAAGACGTTCCGCACCAAGGCCGCGCTGATCAAGGACGTGTACGACGTCACGCTCGCCGGCGACGACGAACCCATGCCCATGATCGACCGTCCCGAGATCCAGGCCGTGTTGGCCGCGACCAGCCCGCAGGACAAGCTGGCCCGCTACGCGTTCGCCGCCCGCCGGGTCGGCGAACGCGTGGGCCCGCTGCTCGCCAAGCTGCTCGGCGCCGCCAGCGGCGGCGACCCCGACCTGGCGCAGTTCCGCGAGACCATCAACGGCGAGCGCCTGGTCGGGGCGAACGCTCTCGTGCGCCACCTCGCGACAACCGGCGGCCTGCGCGCGGACCTCAACCCCGACCGGGCACGCGACATCGTCTGGACGCTGATCTCACCCGAGGTCTACGAGCTGCTCGTGGGCGGCCGGGGCTGGTCACCCGACGAGTACGAGCAGTGGCTGGCCCGGGCGCTCACCGCCGCCCTCGTCGCACGGTAGTCACGCCACCGGACACGTGTGGCGGTGCCGCTTTCGGGTAAGCGGGCGCCCGCAGTGGGCGAGGAGGGGAACCCATGGGTGACGCGGCGGCGGGACGGTCCGGAGGATCCGCGAGAGTGCTCGGTCCCACCGAGCGCCTGGCCGCGGAGGTGGCCGAGGTGGTGCGTGACGAGGTCCGGGAGGTACGCGCCCAGCTGTTGCGGGTGGCTCGTCCGACCGGGGTCGGTCTGGCGCTGCTCGCCACCGCCGGGGGGTGTCTCGTCCTGGGCGCCGGGGCTGCTTCGGCGACCGCGCTGCGCCTGCTGGAGACCTTCCTGCCCCGTCGGCTGGCTACCGCGGGACTCACCGGGGGTTATCTCGTCGCCGCCGTCGTGCTGGGCCGGGCGGGCTTGACGCAGCTGCGGGCGGCCGGCGGCGGTTCGGCCTGGCTGGCGGACGAGATGCAGGACGCCGTCTCCGCCACCGCGAGCCGTGCGGTGCCGGCCGGTGCCGCCGCCGTTCGGGACGAACTCGACCGGTGGGGTTCCGGCCGACAGGAGCCACCTCGCTAACCTGAGATCAACAACTGTCTCTGCCCCACCCGTCGTGGACTTACGATGTGTGTCATGGAGCGCCGTCCGACGATCTACGACGTCGCGTGCGCGGCGGGCGTGGCCGCGTCCACCGTGTCCAGGGCCTACTCGCGGCCGGGGCGGGTCAACGCGGACACGGCGCGGAAGGTGTTCCTGGCCGCGGAGCGGCTCGGTTACCGTTCCGGCCACCTCGACGGCCAGCATCCGGCTGGCCGGCCGGTGCAGAAGGCGATCGGGTTGGTGGTCGCGGACGTCACCAACCCGTTCTACGGCGACATCATCAAGGGCGCGTACGAAGCCGCGCGCGAGGCCGGCTACCAGCTGATCCTCAGCCACACGAACGAGTCGCCCGAGGTGGAGCGGCAGACCATCGAGCACGAGCTGGCCCAGGTGGACGGCATCGTCATCGCCAGCCCCCGGATGACCGATTCGGCGCTGCGGATGGTGGCCAAGCAGAAGGCGGTCGTCCTGCTGAACCGCGTCATCCCCGAGGCGAGCTGCGTGCTGAACGACGCCGAGCGTGGCATCCACCGGGCCGTGGAGCACCTCGCGGCGCTCGGCCACGACCGGATCACCTACGTCGCCGGCCCGGAGGTCAGCTGGTCCGACGGGGTCCGCTGGCGGGCCCTGCGTGACGCGGCGGCCGAGTTCGCGCTCGAGACGAAGCGGATCGGCCCGCACGAGCCCACCGTCCTCGCGGGTTTCAGCGCGGCGCAGCGACTCGCCGAACTCGACGTGACCGCGGTGCTCGCGTACAACGACCAGCTCGCGATCGGCATCATGAAGGGCCTGCGCAAGCTGGACATCGGCGTGCCCGAGGACGTCAGCGTGGTGGGCTTCGACAACATCATCTTCGACGAGCTGGTCGAGCCGCAGCTGACCACGATCGCGTCGCCGCTGTACCGGATGGGCCTCACCGGCGTACAGAACTGCATCGCGGTGGCGCAGGGCGCCCGGCCCAGCGGCCAGCCGCTGGTGCTGCCGGTTCGCCTGGTCGTGCGCCAGTCGACCGCCCAGCGCAGGCGGAAGAGCCCCGCGACGGCGCGCGCGACGCGGTGACGTCACGCTCGCCGAGGATCCGGTCCGCCCCGCCGACCCGGGCGGCGCGCCGCCCGGGTCGGCGTGCGCGTCATCCGATCCGCGCAGCCAGAACTTCCCGTGCCCAGTGGTACGACATGCGGTGCGACTCCAGCTTCGACGCCACGCTCGGTTCGTCCACCTCGATCATGAAGTCGCCGTCGTAGCCGTCCGGGATCACCGCCAGCACGGCGTCGAAGTCGACCACACCCAGGCCGGGCTCGGCCCAGAGCCGCTTCGTCGCCTGCACCTCGTGGTAGGCCATGCCGCTACGCGCGGACGGTGACAGCAGGTCGGGGAAGCAGTCCTTGATGTGGATGCCGCCGATGCGGTCCGCGTACCGCGCGATGAACGCTGCCGGCTCTACGCCTGCCCACATCAGGTGGCCGGTGTCCGGGCCGAACCCGATCACGTCCGGGCCGAGGTCGTCGAGCAGCCGGGCGATCTCGTCCGCGGTCTCGAAGACGCCACCGACGTGCGAGTGGTGCAGCGGGCGCAGCCCCTCGGCCCGCAGCACCCGGCAGATCGTGCCGCAGTTGTCGATTGCCCGAACCAGCCGGCTCTCGTCGAAGCCGGCGCCGACGGCCGGTTGCGCGATCCGGGCCGGGATCGACATCGAGGAGATCATCGTACGGTCGAGGCCCAGTGCCGTCTGGGTGGCGGCGAACCGCTTGGCCCGCTCCACCTCCTCGGCCATGTCGACGGTCTCGTCGAACGCGGAGTTGAACAGGCTGAGCGACGGCGACAGGCCGTACCCGCCGATCCAGTCCCGATAGCCCGCCGGATCCATGTCGTCGGGCACGTCCGCCTTGACCGCCGTGAAGCCGATCTCCTGGAAGTCGCGGAAGGCCGCGTCGAAGACCTCCCGGCTCTTGCCCGCCCGGCTCCAGTACGGGATGGGGTTGGCGGCGATGCGGCTCATGCGAGGCTCACCGGCCGTCCGGTCCGGGCCGACTCGTAGGCCCCGGTGATGACGCCGATCGACTGGCGGTTGGTCTCCAGGTCGACGCGCAGCTTCTCGGTGCCGCCCAGCGCGCCGAGGAAATTCAGGTACTGCAACCGGTGCGCGTCCGACAACTGGCCCGGCTCGCTGCCGGCGGTCGGCACGGCCCGGCTCTCCGTCGTACCCATCAGCTTCTCCTCGCGGTCCGCGCCCTCGGCGGTGACCTGGAAGAAGGCGAGCTGGTCGTTGTCGATGACCGCCGAGCCGCGGTCACCGTGCACCTGCAGCCGCGCGCTCAGTCCCGGGTACGCCGCCGTCGTCGCGTGCAGCACACCGAGCGCCCCGCTCTCGAAGCGCACCACGCCGACCGCGACGTCCTCCACCTCGATCCGCTCGTGTGCCAGCCTGCCGGTGTACGCGAACACCTCGACCGGCCGGCCCAGCGCGGCGACGAGCAGGTCGACCGTGTGCACCCCCTGGTTCATCAGCGCGCCGCCGCCGTCCAGCTCCCAGGTGCCCCGCCAGTCACCGGAGTCGTAGTAGCTCTGCCCGCGCCACCAGTCGATCGAGGCGATGCCGGAGGTGAGCCGGCCGAGCTCACCCCGACCGATCGCCGCGAGCGTGGTCTCGGTGGCCGGGTCGAACCGGTGCTGCGAGATCACCGTCACCAGCGTGCCGGCCTTCCGCTGCGCGGCGATGATCTCGTCGGTCTTCGCGACCGTGATCTCGGCCGGCTTCTCCACGATGACGTGCTTGCCGGCGTCGAGCGCCTCGATGGCCGCGTCGCCGTGCCGGCCGGTCGGCGTGCACACCACCACGACGTCGATCGCCTCGGCGGCCAGCGCCTGGCTCAGCGAGCCGTACGGTCGGCCGCCGCGCACCGCGGCGAGCTGCTCCGCGCGGTCCCGCCTGACGTCGGCCACCGCGACCAACTCCACCCGATCGGCGAGCTGACTCATCACCAGGCCGTGGTGTTTGCCGATCACACCAGCGCCGACCAGGGCGAACTTCGTCCGTGTGCTCACGCGTACTCAATCCCCTCGGTCTTCAGAAGGTCCGTGAACGCCTGCCACGCCCGGCGGAACTGCTCCGGGCCGGAGAACCCGCCGGCGGCGTGCGCGGCGGCCAGGTGCGGCTCGAGGGAGAAGAACCCGTCGAAGCCGTCGTGCCGCAGCGCGCGGATGGTGCGGGCCACCTCCCCGTCACCGTGGCCCGCGGGCACCACCGTGCCGTCCGCGGCCACGGCGTCCTTGATCTGCACGTACTCCAGATGCTCGCGGAGCATGGCGTACCCGTCGGTATGTGGCCGGACGCCGACCTGGACGAAGTTCGCCGGGTCCCAGGCGAGCCGCAGGTGCGGCGAGCCGACCGACCGCACCACGTCCAGGCACCGGGCCGGGATGTCGCCGTAGATCTCCTTCTCGTTCTCGTGCAGCAGGATCAGGTCGGCGCCCTCGGCGACCCGGGCGAGCGCCCGCATCCGGTCGATCACCTCGGCCCGGTGGTCGGCCGGATCGGCGCCGGGGCGCAGGAAGAACGAGAAGACCCGGACGTACGGCGCGTCGAAGAAGCGAGCCACCTCGGCGGCGTGACGCATCCGCTCCAGGTGCGGCGGGAAGTCTTCGTCGATGAAGATCTTGCCGATCGGTGAGCCGATGCTGGACACCTTCAGGCCGTGCGCCGCGAGGGTCTCCTTCATCCGGGTGAGCTGCTCGGGCTTGAGGTCCAGGATGTTGACGCCCCAGGCGCTGCGTATCTCGACGTACGTCAGCCCCAGCCCCGCCGCCACCGCGCACTGCTCGGTGAAGTCGGGGGAGATCTCGTCGGAAAATCCGGACAGCGTCCACATCGGCGGTGACCTTTCCTTGCTCAGGTGTGCTGGCGATAGACCTGGTCGATCAGGCGGAGGGACTTGACCCCCTCGTCGAGCCCGAGCCAGAACGGTTCCGGCTCGGTCAGCTGTCGGTAGAAGTCGGCGATGAGCAGCTCGTGCGACGCGCCCCAGTAGGCGCGGCCGCCCGGGCCGGCACGCCGCTCGGCGATCACCTCGACGCGCCCGTCCTGGTAGCTGACCGTCAGGTCGCCGCGGATCAGGAGGGTTGCCCGCTCGGTGACGATCTCGATCGTCACCGGTGCGTCGACGACGTTGGTCACGGTCGCGAAGAGCACGCTGCGCGCCCCGCCGGCGTGGTCGAGCAGCAGGTGGGCGGTGTCCTCGACATCGATCTCGGCGCCGAACCCGTACCGGCCGGCGTGGCCGCGCAGCCCGACCACGTCGCCGAGCAGCCACTCCAGCAGGTCCAGGGTATGGATGGCCTGGTTGATCAGCACCCCGCCGCCGCTGCGCGCGATCCGGCCGCGCCAGGGCCGGGCCCGGTAGTAGCTCGGGTCCCGCTGCCACAGCACCGTCGCCGAGCCGCCGCGGACCGTGCCGAGCCCACCGGACGCCAGCAGTGTGCGGGCGGCCTGGGTGGTCGGGTTGTACCGGTTCTGCAGGCAGACGCCCACCTTGACCTCGGGGTGGTCCTTGGCCGCGGCGATCAGCCGGTCGGCGTCCGCGACGGTGTGGGCCACGGGTTTCTCGAGCAGCACGTGGATGCCGCGCTCCAGGGCGTCGATCGCGACCGGCACGTGCTGGTCGTGCGGTGTGCAGATGTGCACCACGTCGGGACGCAGGTCGTCGAGCAGGTCACGGTGGTTCAGGTACCCGTTTCCGGCCCGGGCCGGCTCGACGTCGCAGACGCCCACCAGCTTGATGCCGAGCCGCTCGATCGCGGCGAGGTGCACCACCGACACGTCGCCGCAACCAATCACCGCCGCGGTCGTCACTACTTGACCCCGCCGGCCGTCAGGCCACCGACCAGGTAGCGCTGAAAGGCCAGGTACAGCAGCACGACCGGCGCCGCGCAGATCAGCGAGGCCGCCATCATCTGCGAGTACACCGGCAGCGCGCCACCCTCCTGCGACGACCCGAAGATCTGCAGCGCCACCGCCGCGGTCTGCGTCTCGGGCCGGGTCAGCACCGAGGCGAACAGCACGTCGTTCCAGCCAAGCAGGAAGGCGAAGATGCCCGAGACGACGATCGCCGGCAGGCTCAGCGGAAAGACGATGCGCCACAGGATGACCAGGGTCGACGCGCCCTCGGTGCGGGCGGCCTCCTCGAGTTCGCGCGGCAGGCCGCGCAGGTAGGTGACCATCACCCAGGTGGAGAACGGCAAGGCGAACGTGAGGTACGCGACGAACAGGCCCCACCGCGTGCCGATCACCGTGAGACCGAGGTAGTTGCCGGCCGAGGAGAACAGCACGAACACCGGAAGCAGCATCAGCGTGCCCGGGATGCTCTGCAGGCCCACCAGGCTGCGCAGGATGGTCAGGCGCCCGAGGAACGAGTACCGGACCAACACGTACGCGGTGGTGGTGCCGAGCACGGCGGAGGCCACCGCGGTGAGCGCGCACACGACGATGCTGTTGACGATGCCGGTGGACAGGTCGGCGGTGGTCCAGATCTGGGTGTAGCTCTCGCCGGAGAAGGTGCTCGGCCAAAACTCGCCGCCGGCGACGCCGACGTCGGTGTTGAGTGACGCCAGCACGATGTAGAGGATCGGCGCCAGCACCATGGCGCAGAGCAGCACCGTCAGGGTGACCAGCAACGGCCGGGGGAGCAGCCGGTGGGCCTCGGCCGAGGCGGTCATCGCTTGCCTCCTTCCTCGTGCACGTCCAGCCGCACCGCGCGCAGGTAGGCGAACAACGGGATGGCGATCAGGATCAGCGAGACCACGGCCATGGCCGCGCTGAGCCCGAAACGCAGACTCTGGAAGCTGGTGACGTAGACCAGCATCGGCATCACGTTGACGTCGTCCGGCGCGGGCGCGCCGAACAGCACGAACGGCAGCGTGAAGTTGTTGATGTGGTTCAGCGTGGCCAGCAGGCAGGCGAGCAGCACCGGCCCGCGCAGGTACGGCAGGATGACCCGCCGCAGCTTCGGCCACCAGGTCGCCCCGTCGACCGCGGACGCCTCGTGCACCTCCGCGTCCACCGACTGCAGGGCGGCCAGCGCCATCAGGTAGATGAAGGGCCACGCCGCCCAGATCTCCACCAGCACCAGCGTCCAGTACGACTTCGGGCCGCTGAGCCACAGCCCGCCGTCCACCCCGGCCTTCGCGAGCGTCGCGTTGACGATGCCGTCCGGCTGCAGCATCGTGCGCCAGACGGTGGCGACGACGAACGACGGCAGGACGTACGGGATCAGGAACACCGCCCGCACGAACGCCCGCCCGCGGTACGCGTTCTGGGTGACCAGCGCGGCGGCGATCCCGATCGGCACCGTGGCGACGGTGGACAGGACGGCGAACGAGACGCTGATCCAGGTCGAGTGCAGCAGGCCGGACTTGAACGACTCGACGTAGTTGTCCAGGCCGATGAACGGCGCCTCGATCCATCGGCGCAGGGTGTACTGGTCCAGGTCGATCAGCGAGATCCACAGCGCCAGCATCAGCGGGATCAGGATGACCAGGACCATCAGCACCCCGCCGGGCGTGAGGAGCCACAGCGGACGCTGTCGCTCGGTCACGCCGCGGCGGCGGCGTCGGGGCGGCGGTTTCGCCGTCCGGACCTCTGGCGAAAGAGTGGTGTCGGTGCTCATCTACTTGGCCCGGTCCAGTGCCGTCTGCGCGGACTTTTGCGCCGTGTCCAGCCGGCCGTCGATCTGCGCGGCGCTGATCGAGCCCTTGGACAGGTCCGGGATCGACTGCACCACCGAGTTGGTGAGCGCCAGCTGGATGTCCGCCCAGGCGCCGGTGAACGGGGTGGCCACCGACTTCTGCTGCGCCTCCACGACCACCTTCAACCTCGGGTCCGACTGGAGCGTCTGCGCCGCGGCGGCGTTCGACGGCAACTGGCCCAGCTGCTTGTAGATGTCGAGCTGCGCCTCCTGGTCGGTGATCAGCTTGACGAACGCGAACGCCAGGTCCTTGTTCCTGGAGTAGTCCGCCACCAGCAGGTTGTCGCCGGAGAGGATGCTCGCCGCCTCCACGCCGTTCGCCGGCCGGGTGGTGGCGCCCGGCGGCACGGTGGGCAGCAGGGCGAACTCCCAGTTGCCCTTGACCGCGCCGGCGTCCAGCGCCTTCGTGGCGAGCGCGGAGGTCAGGGCCATGTAGCCGGTCTTGCCCTTGGCGAACTCGGCGAGCGCCTGCGAGTTGGACCAGCCGACCGCGGCCGGGTTGACCACCTTGTCCGTGGCGAGCCAGCCGAAGTAGGTCTGGTAGGCCTTCTGCACCGCCGGGTCCTGGATCCGCGCCGTCTTGCCGTCCACGATCGGGTTGCCGGCCTGGATCGACATGCCCCAGATGAACTTCCACGGGTCGAAGTTGTCCTTGTACGCCACGGCCAGCCCGTACTGGTCGCCCTTCGTCAGCTGCTTGGCGTGCTGGGTCAGCTCGTCCCAGGTAGTCGCCGGCTTGTCGATGCCGGCCGCCTTGAGCAGTTCGGTGTTGTAGACCATGACGAACGGCCGGCCCACCCACGGGATACCGACCTGTTCCTTCTCGTCCGGCCCCGAGATGCCCAACGACGAGGGGATGAACTTCTCCTTCCCGCCGATCTTCGTCCACTCCTCGTCGCCGAGGGAGACGAACGCCTTGGTGGAGTACGCGGTCGGGGTGAACGTGGTGCCGACCGCGTACACGTCCGGGCCGCTGCCGGCGACCACCGACGTCTGAATCTTGGTGAGTTCGTCGTTGGCGCTGGCGAACGTCTCCCACTTGACGTCGGCGCCGGTCTGCGACTTGAACTTTTCGGCGATCGACTTCTGCCACGCCTGCTGTTCCTCGGGGTACTGGGTGTTCGCCGCGATCAGCACGTTGATCGTCTTGCCGGCGCCACTGCTGGACTCGTCGCCGCCACCACAGGCCGCGAGCGCGGCGACCAGCGCGGTCGCACCGGCCAGCGCCACCGTCGATCGCATCGTCGGGTATCGCATCTGCTGCTCTCCTAGGGGGTGTGCCGGTGCGGAGTGAGCCGCATCACTGTTACGGGATGGTTTCCGCATGCCGTCGATCGATGCAACGAGTTGCCAGTTGTTGCCACGCCGCCCGAGGCAACAGGTGGCAACCGCTTGCCAACCGATCGCCACCCCGCAGACGCTCTCGCTCATGGCCGCCTTGACGTTGCATCCCGACCGGTTGTTGCCCACCGACCCGGGAGTGCGCTCAGTCGCCCGCCGCCTCTACGAGGCGGTCCGCGACCTCCCGATCGTCTCTCCGCACGGGCACGTCGATCCCCGGATCCTGCGCGACGACACCCCGTTCGCCGACCCCACCAGCCTGTTCATCCAGCCGGACCACTACGTGACCCGGCTGCTGCACGCCGGCGGCGTCCAATTGGCGGCGCTCGGAGTGGGCGAGGGACCGCTGCCCGAGGACCGGGCGCGGGAGGCCTGGCGGTTGTTGTGCGCACACTGGGACCTCTTCCGCGGCACGCCGGTGCGGTACTGGTTCGACAGCGAGCTGGTCGAGATCTTCGGCGTGACCGAGCGGCCCTGCGCGGAGAACGCGGACGCGCTGTACGATCTGATCGCCGGGCAGTTGCGGCAGCCCAGCCACCGCCCCCGGGCCCTCCTGCGGCGCTTCGGCATCGACTTCCTGGCCACCACCGACGACCCGGCCGACGACCTCGCCGCGCACCGGGCGCTGCGCGACGACCCGGACGTCGGCACCACCGTGGCGCCCACCTTTCGGCCGGACAAGTACCTGGAGGTCGGCCGGCCGGGCTGGTCGGAGGAGGTCAAGGAACTGGGCGGCGACGTCGGCGACTACGCCGGCTACCTCACCGCGTTGGAGGGCCGCCGCAGGTACTTCGTCGCGCACGGCGCGGTGTCCGCCGACCACGGCCACCCCGACGCGGGCACCGAACCGCTCGAGCGGCACGAGGCCGAACGCATCTACCGCGCGGCCCGCGCCGGCACCGTCTCACCGGCCGAGGCGACCGCGTTCCGCCGGCACATGATCTTCGAGATGGCCCGCATGTCCTGCGACGACGGTCTGGTCATGACGCTGCACCCGGGCATCTATCGCAACCACCACCCGGCCACCGCGGACCGGTTCGGCCCGGACAGCGGGCACGACATCCCGACGACCGTCGAGTTCACCCGCGCCCTGCAGCCCCTGCTCGAGCGATTCGGCACCTACCCCGGATTCCACCTGGTGCTGTTCACCGTGGACGCCGATGTGCACAACCGGGAGATCGGACCGCTCGCCGGCTTCTACCCGGCGGTGTTCGCGGGCGCCCCGTGGTGGTTCCTGGACAGCCCGTCCGAGATCCGCCACTACCAGGCGGCGGTCACCGAGATAGCCGGGTTCTCCCGACTGTCCGGGTTCATCGACGACACCCGCGCGTTCTGCTCCATCCCGGCCCGGCACGACATGTCCCGCCGGCTCGACGCGGGATTCCTCGCCGGCCTGGTCGCGACGCACCGACTGGACGAGGACGAGGCCCTCGCCACGCTCACCGCCCTGATCGCCGACCAGCCGCGGAAGGTCTTCAAGCTGTGAGGCCGCACCGCGCCGCCGGTCCGCCGGTCCGCATCGTGCACCTGGGACTGGGTAACTTCTTCCGGGCGCACCAGGCCTGGTACACCGGGGCCGCGCCGGACTCGGCGCAGTGGGGGATCGCCGCGTTCACCGGCCGGTCCCGGGCGCTCGCCGACCGGCTGGCCGACCAGGACGGGCTGTACACGCTCCTGGTGCGCGGGCCGGACCGCGACGAGGTGACCGTGCAGACCGCGGTGTCGGCCGCCCACCCGGGCACGGACCTCGACTCGTGGTGTGCCTACCTGGCCAAGCCGGAGGTCGCCGTCGTCACCCTGACGGTCACCGAGGCGGCGTACCGGCGGCAACGCGACGGCGGCCTGGACCTCGACGATCCGGACGTCCGCGCCGACCTCGACGCGGTACGGCGCGGCGGCCGGGTGTCCACCGTGCCCGGTCGGCTCGTCGCGGGTCTGGCCGCGCGGCGTCTCGCCGGGGCCGGGCCACTCGCCGTGGTCTCCTGCGACAATCTGCCGGGCAACGGCGAGGCCACCGCGCGCGTCGTGCACGACCTGGCCGCGTCGGCCGAACCGGCGTTGGGCGAATGGATCGCCGGGAGCGTCTCGTTCGTGACCACGATGGTGGACCGGATCACGCCCCGGACCACGCCGGACGACGTGCGCGCGGTGGCCGAGCTGACCGGGCACGAGGACGCCGTGCCCGTGGTCACCGAACCGTTCACCGAATGGGTGCTCAGCGGCGACTTCCCGGCCGGCCGCCCGGCGTGGGACGCGGCAGGCGCCCGGTTCACCGACGACGTCACCCCACACGAGACGCGCAAGCTGCTGCTGCTCAACGGTGGGCACAGCCTGCTGGCGTACGCGGGCGGGGCGCGGGGCCACGACACCATCACGGCCGCGGTCGCCGACCCGGTCTGCCGGAGGTGGCTGGACCAGTGGTGGGACGAGGCGGCGCGGCATGTGCCGCTGCCCGCCGTCGACCTCGCCGCCTACCGGGCGGCCCTGATCGAGCGGTTCACGAACCCGCGGATCCGGCACACGCTGGCGCAGATCGCCGCGGACGGCTCGCAGAAGCTACCGATCCGGGTGCTGCCGGTGCTGCGCGGCGAGCGAGCCGCTGGCCGGACGGCCCCCGGAGCCACGCGGGTCCTGGCTGCCTGGATCCAGCACCTCCGCGGGATCGGCGCGCCGGTGAACGACGCCGGCGCCGGCCCGTACCTGGAACGAGCGGGATCGGCGCGCGACGTGCTCGCGCTGCTCGCGCCGGACCTGAGCGGTGACACGGGCCTGATCCACGCGATCGACGAGGCGGGCGCCGACCTTTCCCAACGATCCGTCGCCCACTGACCGGCCAGTGAGAGACCCCGGAGCCGTCATCCTGTCGAGCATTCCAAGATCCGCCCGTCGCTCGTGCCGACGAGTAGCCGCCCGGCGCCGGTGGCGGTCAGCGCGGTGGGGATGGCAGGGATCGCCGCGACGGTGAGGTGGCGACGCCAGCGAACGGTGCCGTCCTGAAGGTCGAGTGCGACGATCTCGCCATCGTCGTAGGCGATGTAGGCAGTCTCCGCGTCGGCGTCGAGGTCGGTGGCTCTTCGATCGCCCCGAAAGACCCAGCGCGGCTGCCCGATGTGTACGTCGCGTCGTACGACGAACGAGCCGCCGGGCTGCAACCCGGCGCCGTGTTGAACGGTACCGGCGTAGACGAGGCTGCCGTCCGTCGTCTCCACGCCGGGACCGGCGAGATGTGTCTCGCCGGGCACCCACGAGTACGGGAACAGGCGACGGAACTCCCGATTTGTGGGATGACGCGGATGTCCGGTCATCGGTGGCTTCTGTACGTCGGCTGCCGCGAGCCAGGCCTTGGCTGTTTCCGGAGTCCGCTCGCGCTCTGGTTCGATCTCCCGGGTATAGACCTGGCTGCCGCGCCGGACGCGAAGCCTGCCGCCCTCACCGATCCGTCCGGCGGGCGCGATGGCAGGTGAACCGTCGGCGCAGCGCACCAGCGATGCCGGGCCGGCAAGGGTGAGGCGCTCGAGCCGCGCCCAGTCCTCCGACGAGATCCGGACCACGGTCTGTGGACCGTCGGGCCGCACCAGGCCGACCCAGATCGACAGTTCATCGGCTGCGACGACAATGTCGCGGCCACCCGTGTCGTCAGGGACGGTCCACTGCCGCTCCCCCGAGGGCAGCCAGGACTCCGCCTGGGTGCCGTCGAGCGTCGCCAGGATCCTGCCGTCGGACAGCTCCTCGACCGCGCGGACATCACGTCGCGGATCCCAGTCCGCGCTCAGGCCGGTGACGGTTCGCCGGGCGTCCTGTCGGTTGTCGGGGCGAGGCGCCGCGACCCGTGGTCCGGCCAACTCGCGCCCGGTGATCGAACTGGCCGGCACGGCTCGCCAGTCGGGTCGGCGCACCACCGCGACGTGTCCCTCCGACCACGCATCCTTGTCCTGCCAGTCGTCGGGCGGCGCCATCAGCACGCGTAGGTCCAGACCGGTGAGCCACTCCAGCGCCAGCACCTGACGGCCGAGTTCGTGCTCGATGAGTGACACGGCCGCACCCGTCTCGAGGTCCAACAGGAGAAGCTCGCCTTCGAAGAAGTAACCGCCGTCGTAACGGCCGGTTCCTATCGCCAACAGCGGAAGCGTGGGGTGGAAGGCCATGGCGTGGACGGGGTAGCCCGACCGGACGAGAGCGCGGCAGCCCAGATCACCGACGTCGTAGACACCCACCGGCGCAGCGCCGAACTCCCCGCTACCCGCCACTGCCAGCAGGGCACCGTCATCGTCGGTGACCGCGAGAGCGGGCTCTCCGACCTCGGCGCAGGGCCGGTCACCGAGCAGCCGGTCGATACGCAGCGGACTGTTCACCCCAAGATCTTCTCATCGGCTGCCGCCATAGGGGCCTTGCGAACCGCATCGATCGGGATCGGCGGCCAGCGGCGATCAGCTTCCGCGGGTCCTCGACGAAACCCCTGTAGTCCACACCGCGGACCAGCATCTAGTGAGGTCCATCCATATTGACGTGAGGTGACGGCAACGACAGGATCTCGGCACCACCACCACCGTGATCCCCTGGGAGGCGCCATGACCCGTCCCCGCCTGCCGCTCCTACGGGCAGCCACCCGCTTGGCAGCACTCGCCCTGGCCACCGCCGGCGTGCTGCTCGCCGTCGCCACACCCGCCAGCGCCGCCGTGCCCGCCGGCCGCTACGTCGCGCTGGGCGACTCGTACACCGCCGGTCCGCTGATCCCCACCCAGGTCGACCTGAACTGCCTCCGGTCGAACCGCAACTTCCCATCGCTGGTAGCCGCGTCCGGCGGCTCGTCGTCGTTCGCCGACGTGAGCTGCTCCGGGGCCACGACGGACGACATCCTCTACGGTGGCAGCGGCCAGTTGGGCATCACGGTGCCACCGCAGCTGAACGCGGTCACGTCGAACACGGCGCTGGTGACGGTGCAGATCGGCGGCAACGACATCGGCTTCTCCAGCATCATCAGCGACTGCGCGGAGGCAAGCCTCAGCAGCCCGCTCGGATCGCCGTGCAAGAACCGGTACACCACCGGAGGCACCGACCAGTTGCAGGCCCGCATCGCCGCTACCGCCCCGAAGGTGACCACCGTGCTGCAGGCGGTCCGGCAGGCCGCGCCGGGCGCGCGGGTCGTGGTGCTCGGGTACCCGGCGATCCTGCCGGACACCGGCTACGGTTGCTGGCCCGTCGTGCCGATCGCCTACCAGGACGTGCCGTACCTGCGCGGCATCGCGAAGTCGCTCAACGCGATGCTGGCCAGCACCGCGGCCGTGAACGGCGCGACCTACAGCGACGTCTACACCCCGTCGATCGGCCGCGACGCGTGCAAGGGCAGCGGCACCCGATGGGTCGAGGGGCTGGTGCCACAGAACTCAGCGGCCCCGTTCCACCCGAACGCCCGGGGCGAGCAGGGCATGGCCACCGCCCTCCTCGGCACGCTGAACAGCTGACCGGCCCGCCATCCATTTGAGCCGGGACCCGTCGCGTAGCGGCGGGGCCCGGCTCGCGGGGGGCCCTGCATCAGGTCAGCTGTCGCTGTTTGGTGAGGTGGACGCTGCCGTCCGGGGTGCCGTCGGTGGCGGTGAGGGCGTAGCCGGCACGCTCGTACAGGGCGATGTTGCGGGTGCTGCGGTGGCCGGTGAACAGTTCGCAGTGCGTGGTTTCGTCGGGGGCCTGCCCTTCGACGTACGAGAGCAGCCAGGAACCGATGCCCTCGCCGGCCTGGTCGGGAGCCACCATGAGGCGCCCGATCAGCCACGCCCCGCCGCGTGCCCGGGCGCGGACCGCGGCGACGAGGCGCCCGTGCCGGCGTACGCACCACAGCTGCCAGGTCGACAGCGATGCGCGCAGATCATCGAGGGTCTCCCGTAGCGGCGCCAGGTCGAGGGTGTCGTTCGCGAAGGCTTCCTGCACCCAGCAGCACCGCTGGAGCACGAGCAGTTCGGCCAGGTCGTCGGGCCGGGCAGTGGTGAGCCGCAGCCCCTCGACCGGCCCGGGAACGCCGGTGTCCCCGCCGTCGGTGCTGGTGCCCAGCGGCTGCATCGCCCGGGCCACCCGGCTCAACTCGCGCAACACTCCACGAGCGGCCTCATCGAGGCCGGCGGACTCGAGCACCTGCCCGTCGCGGGTGCTGTCCGCGATGCGGAGGGCGACGGTGGCCCCGATGGGCATCATCTTCAGGGTGGTGACGACCTGCTTGGTCATCTGCACCGACCGAGTGCCTGCCGAGGTGTTGCCGTAGCTGACGAACCCCACCGGCTTCCAGGCCCACTCGTGGTAGAGAAAGTCGAACGCGTTCTTCAACGCCGCGGGCATGCCGTAGTTGTACTCGGGCGTGGTCACCACGAATGCGTCAGCCGCGGCCACCCGCCGGCTCCACTCGCGGGTGTGCTCGTGCAGATAGATGCCGCTGGAGGGGTGCTCGGGCTCGTCGAGCAGCGGCAGCCCGATGTCGGCCAGGTCCGCGACGTCGACGGTGATCCCGCCACGTTTGGCTTCCGGCAGGGTCGCCCGGACGAACCAGTCGGCGATCGCGGGTCCCAGCCGGCCGGGACGGGTGCTGGCGACGATGACAAGAACGCGCAGGGGAGCGCTCGACGTATTCAATGACATGTCAACGACCGTATCCGGAGTTTCTATGACGTGTCAACGAGGTGTACGGTGAACGGGTGGACGTTGCCTGGCTGAGCGAGGACGAAGAACACGTGTGGCGTGCGTTCCGGCGCCTGCTGATCGCGCTACCGGCGCGGCTCGGCCGGGACCTGGCCCGCACCTCGGGGCTGTCGCCGGCGGACTACGAGGTGCTGAGCACGCTGTCGGAGAAGCCGAACCGTCGGTGGGCGCTCAAGGACCTCGCCGCCAAGATGGAGTGGTCGCGCAGCCGGCTGTCGCACCACGCGGCCCGCATGCAGGCCCGGGGACTCATCGACAAGGAGTCCGATCCGCAGGACGCGCGGGGCTGCATCCTGCACCTGACCGACGACGGCTTCAAGGTTCTGGAGGAGGCCGCCCCGCACCATGTCGTCTCCGTGCGCTCGCGCTTCCTCGATCATGTGAGCGCCGACGAACTCGCGGTGCTCCGCAAGCTGTCGACCCGGATCGCCGACCTCCCTGACTGACCGACAGGGCGTAGCGACTCAGCTCACCCCTCGGTGGCGACTGCCGCGATGGCGGCGAGTGGTCGATGAGTGCCGTCGCTGGGCCGCCGCAGGCGCTCGACCTCGGTGAAGCCGGCTCGCGTCAGTCGCTCGGAGATCTCGTCGACGGGCCAGCGATAGGCGGTCACGACTTTGTGGTCGAAGGCGGCGACCTCGTCACCGTCGAAGAGACCGAGCACCACCGTTCCGCCCGGGGCCATCGCTCGCCGGAACGTAGCGAGCACGCCGTCGAGATCGTGCGGCGGTAGATGGATCAGCGAGTACCAGGCCAGGATGCCGGCGATGGAGTGGTTGGCAACGTCGAGGTTCTCCAACGACCCGAGTTGGTAAACACCATCCGGGTGGGTCGCCCGCGCATGGGCGATGAACTCGGGGACCATGTCGATTCCCGATGCGTCGACGCCCAGCGAGCGAAGGTAACCGGTGATGTGGCCGGGCCCGCAGCCCAGGTCGAGCACCGTGCCAGGTCGGCCCGCCAGATGGCGTCCGATGAAGGCGAGGTCGTCGGCGTGTACCTGCTGGCTCGTGCCGAACAGCTCGATGTAGAGCTCCGCGACGGATGCGTACGCCTGCCGGACCTGTTCGCTGTTCACCGCACGACTATATAAACCCTCGGATCGGGAGCAGGCCCGCTACCGGCCCGGGGAAGCACCGGGTCTCTGTCAGCGAAGCGGGGCTGACGCCCCTCGCGGGGAAGTGCTTGACTGGCCGCGTGGAGCTGCGCATCGACGTCGGCGACCTGTCCCTGCCCGCCACCCTGGATGCGCCGCCTGATGCGCCGGCGCGCGGCGGGGTGGTTGTCCTGCACGGCTCCGCCATGCCGCAGCGCTCGTACTTCCTGTACGAGCACGTGGCCCGGGAGCTGCCGCGGGCCGGTGTGGCGGTGCTGCGTTTCGACCGCCGCCCCACCGAGCGCGGCGACGTGCCGTTCGCGGTCCAGGCCGACGACGCCTGGGCGGCCGCGGCGGAGTTGCGCCGCCGGATCGGCGACGTGCCGGTGGGCCTGTGGGCATGGAGCCAGGGCACCTGGCCCGCGTCGGCGGTCGCGGCCCGCCGGCCCGAGCTGGTGGCCTTTCTGGTGCTGGTCGCCACCAGCGGCGTGAGCCCAGCGGCCCAGATGCGATACGGAACGGCGCAGCAGTTGCTTCGACACGGCTACCGCGACGCCGATCTCGCCGAGTTGGCCTGTCTGCGCGAAGCGCTCGAAGGCGCCGTGCGTGGGGACATCGACCGCGCTACCGCCCAGACGATCGTTGACCGGTACGCCGAGCGGCCGTGGTTCCCGCTCGCGTACGTCCCGCGCGACCTGCAGGGGCACCGCGGCACGTGGGAGGACATGGACTACGACCCGGAGCCGGTCATCGCGCGGGTGAACTGCCCGACGCTGCTGTTCTACGGCGAGTCCGACGAATGGACCCCCGCCGAGGAGAGCATCGCCGTGTGGCGGCAGGTCGCCGGCACCACCGACCTGACCATCCACCAGCTCGCCGGCTGCACCCACCTGCCTACCCGCGAGGGCGCCGACACACTCGAATCGGTCAGCCCCGACTACACGAGCACGCTGCTGGACTGGATCGGCGAGCGGATCAGCCGCTGATGCCGGGCCCCTGTTCAAGGGCGTCGAGGTCGCGAAGTGCGAAGCGAAGGTGCTCCCACTCTTCGTCGAGGATCACGTGGAGGCAGTGCCGGACCGGCTCCTCGTGTTCGGGTGACCACGGAGTTTGTCGAGGCTCGGCGAGCCGCTCCGGCGTGACGATCGCGAGGAAGTCCCGCACCATGGCCTGCCGCTCGGCACGCAACTCGAGCACCTCGGCCAGACTTGGCTGCACCGTGACGAACACCGACATGTCGAATCCATCCGTCTCGTACTCGGCGTGCGGCTGCCCGTGCCGATGGAAGGGCTGCGGCAGGCGCAGGATCGCCTTGCCGAGCCATGCGTCGGTGGCGAACGCGAGGTGGCGCAGGGTCTGCGCGAACGACCACTCGCCTTCGATCGAGACGTCGACGGTGCCCGCGGGCATGGCTTCCACCCGGTCGACCGCGGCCGCCCAGGCTCGTTCGAGCGCCGCCCACGCCGATCGCAGGCCATCCGGATCCGTGGCCTGCTTCAATTCGCGCCCCGGAAACCGCCGGTTGAGTTCGACCTCGACGAGAGGCGCCACGTCGACACCGTTGACCAACAGCTCACCGTCGGCCAGCCACGGCGCGTCGATGTCGAGCCCGCGCACATCAACGCCGCGCATCACCGCCCCCGCCAGCGTCGACCTGGTGAACCGCGCACCTCGCAGGTCTCGGTCGACGAATGCTAGGACCTGGTCCTGGGCCATGCGCACCCCTCCCGTCGGCGAATCGCGGCGATCGTAGCGCGCGGGTGCGACGCCCAGCGCGTTCGATCATCTCCGACGAGTCACCTGTTGGCGGGCCACCTACTTGGCTTCATGCGAAACGCCTGCCTCCGGTTGGTCACGGGCTCTAGCCAGCTCAAGGTCGGGCACGGGCGCAGAATCCTGACGGCGGGGTAGCAGCAGCGGGCTGGCGAGGATCAGCAGTCCCGCAACCGTGATAGCCGTACGTGGGCTCGTGGCGTGGGCGAGCAGTCCGCCGAGTGCGCTGAGGACGGCGATGCAGGCGCTGCTGCTGATCGACCAGGCCGACAGGGTGCGGGCGACGCGGTCTCTGGGTGTCTGTTCAAGTCGATAGGTGGCGAGTACCGGGTTGTACAGGCTCATGCAGATGATGATCGCGAGCTCGACAGCGATCACCGTCGCGAGGCCGGCGACTCCGGGCTGGACGAAGGCGAGGCCGATCAGCCAGACCGCGCGCAGCGTGCCGACTGTACGGAGGATCCGATATTGGCCATACCTGGCCACGACACGGCGGGCGAGGCGCGAGCCGATGAGTCCGCCGACGCAGGGGACGGCGAAGGCGAGACCGTACTGCCAGGGCGGGAATCCGAGCTGGCGGAGCAGGAGCACGGCCAACAGCGGCTCGGTGGCCATGATCAGTCCGCCGACGAGCAGGTTGTTGAGGTAGAGCGCCCGCAGGCCGGGATGGGTCAGGAGGTGCCGCCAGCCGTCGAGCAACTCGCCGGCCCGGACCCGGCGCTTGTCGGTTCGCTGCGGGTCTTCTTCGCGGCCGCGAATCGCCGTGACGCCCAGCGCGGAGAACAGGTAGCTCAGCGCGTCGGCCACTACGGTGGTGACCGGCCCGATCAGGCCGATTGCCGCCCCGCCCAGTGGTGGCCCGACGGCGATGGAACTCCACGTCGTCGATTCGAACCGTGCGTTGGCCACGAGCAGGTCGTCCGGCCGGACGAGGGCCTTGAGGTAGGCGGCGCTGGCCGCGGTGCGAGCGATCTTGGCTGCGGCGACCACGGCCGAGACCACCAGCAACTGGACGAAACTGAGCCGGCCGAAGGCGTAGGCGATCGGAATTGTCATCATGACCGCGAACCGGGCCAGGTCCATCACGATCATCACCGGCCGCTTGCGGCGAAACTCCACCCACGGTCCGAGCCGCAAGGCGATCAGCGCGCCCACTGCCGGCCCAACCGCGGACAACGCGGACACCTGAGCGGGGCTGGCATGCAACACCAGCACGGCGATCAGCGGCAACGCGCCGAACCCCAGCCCGGAGCCGTAGGCGCTGACCGCGTAGGACGCCCACAGCCATCCGAACTGCCGGCCCAGGGATCGTCTGGCCCTCAAGCTCCGCGCCTCCTCTTCGAACAACTCGCCGTTGAGCAGTGATCACACCAGGCCGACGTGCCGCGGATCTTGGGACGGTCCGGCGGTGCTCACCGGCGCCGGTGCTGTCCGTCGGCCAACCACGCCCAGCTCCGGGCAGGATTTCCTGTTGTGCCAGGTAATGGCAGAACCTCCCAGGCGGCTTCGGCCGGTCGTAGCGTCGGGTAGGTGAACAGCCGAGCCGAGATCCGCGACTTCCTCACCTCCCGGCGTGCCAAGATCACGCCGGAGCGGGCGGGCCTGCCCGACTACGGCGGCCACCGCCGGGTGGCGGGCCTGCGTCGCGAGGAGGTGGCGCTGCTGGCCGGCGTCAGCGTGGACTACTACACCCGGCTCGAGCGCGGCAACCTGACCGGTGTGTCGGACAGCGTCCTGGAGGCCCTCGTCCGGGCATTGCAGCTGGACGACGCCGAGCGTGCACACCTGTTCGATCTGGCGCGGGCGGCGAACACCAGCGCCGCCGCCGCTCGCGGCCGACGGCGGCCGGCACCGCATCTGCGGCCGGAGGTCCAGAGGCTGCTGGACGTCATGACCATGGCGCCCGCATACGTACGCAACGGCCGGCTGGACGTCCTCGGCGCGAACCAGCTCGGCCGGGCTGTCTTCGCACCTCTGTTCGACACGGTGGCGCGGGTGCCGAACATTGCCCGGTTCGTCTTCCTCGACCCGGCCGCCCAGAGCTTCTACGTCGAGTGGGACGGCGTCGCCCGGGACACCGTCGCGCTGCTGCGGGCCGAGGCTGGCCGCGATCCGTACGACCGGGCGCTGAGCGACCTGGTTGGGGAGCTGTCCACCCTCAGTGAGGTGTTCCGCACCTGGTGGGCGGCGCACGACGTGCGGCTGCACCGCGCTGGCGTCAAGCGCCTGCATCATCCGCTGGTCGGTGACTTGACCCTGACGTACGAGTCGATGGAGCTGACCGCGGACCCGGGGCTGCGGCTCAACGCCTACAGCGCGGAGGCCGGCAGCCCGGCTCAGGAAGCCCTCAACCTCCTGGCCAGTTGGACGATTCCCGCGCGGGAGCGCCCGGTCGGGCGCCCGGGCGAATGAATCGGCACCACCGGAAAGCCACCAACCAGAACTCGATGGGAACGACAGAGTGGACATCCTGAACAAGCAGCCGACGGTCAAGGCGCCGGCGGAGACGTTCACCGGCGACGCGTGGTACGACGTGATCGTCAAGGGTGAGGCGCCGTCGCGGATGCGGGTCAACGTGGTCCGCTTCGCCCCCGGCGCCCGCAACGCGTGGCACCGGCACGCGGTCGGCCAGACCCTGCACGTGACCGAGGGCCGCGGGCTTGTGCAGTCCCGCGGCCGCGCGGTCGTCGAGATCGGTCCGGGCGACACGATCTGGACGCCGCCGGGGGAGTGGCACTGGCATGGCGCCGCGGCCGATCACTTCATGACGCACCTGGCGATGTGGGAGGCCCCGCAGGACGACAGCCCAGAGACCGAGTGGGGTGACCTGGTCACCGACGAGGAGTACGGCAGCCGCTGACCCGGCCCTCGAAAGCCACCCATGGCACCGCGATGTCACCTTCGCCGACGCCGGCGTGCATCCGGCCATCGACGCGGTGTACCACGGCACATACGACCGGTACGGGCCGGCCATCGTCGGATCCGCCGTCGGGGACGGGGCCGTCCGGTGACGATCCGGTTTGCTGCCGCGGGCCTGACGGCCAACCACCGACCGGTCGTCGCCCAGCAGGTGCCACGGGCACCACGTTGACCGTCATCTGGCCTCCGCACCGGTGCCGGCAGGCGGTCCTGCCTCAACGATTCCCGAGAAGGAAGATCATCATGGAGTACACCCGTCTGGGCGCATCTGGTCTGAAGATCAGCCGGATCGCGCTCGGCTGCATGAGTTTCGGCACCCCCTCGGACTTCGCGCCCTGGACGCTGGACGACGAGGCCGCCGAGCCGGTCTTCCGGCAGGCCCTCGACCTGGGAATCACGTTCTGGGACACGGCCAACGTGTACGGGCGTGGCACCTCGGAGGAGATCGTCGGCCGGGCGCTGCGCAAGTACACCCGTCGTGACGACATCGTGCTGGCCACCAAGGTCTTCAACAAGATGCACGACGGCCCGGGCGGATCCGGGCTGTCCCGCAAGGCGATCATGGAGAACATCGACGCCTCGTTGTCGCGGCTGGGCACCGACTACGTCGACCTGTACCAGATCCATCGCTTCGATCCGGACACCCCGGTCGAGGAGACGATGGACGCCCTGCACGACGTCGTCAAGGCCGGCAAGGCCCGCTACCTCGGCGCTTCGTCGATGTGGGCGTGGCAGTTCGCGAAGCTGCAGCACACCGCGCAGGCCCACGGCGGGACCCGGTTCGTGTCGATGCAGGACCAGTACAACCTGGTCCAGCGCGAGGAGGAACGGGAGATGTTCCGCCTGCTCGCCGACCAAGGCGTGGGCAGCATCCCGTGGAGCCCGCTCGCCGCCGGCCTGGTGACCCGGCCGTGGGGCGAGCAGAGCACCAGCCGCGCCCGCAGCAACCCTCGCACCGACCGGCAGGGCCGGCCGCTGTTCCTCGACAGCGACAAGGCAACCGTCGACGCCGTGCAGCGCATCGCCGAGCATCGCGGCGTCGCAATGGCGTCGGTGGCCATGGCGTGGGTGCTCAAGAACCCGGTCGTCGACGCCCCGATCGTCGGGGCCACCAAGGCGCACCACCTCGCCGACGCCGTCGCCGCGCTCGACATCAGGCTCACCGCCGACGAGGTGACGGCGTTGGAGCAGTCATACACCCCGCGCGAGCCCACCTACTTCTGAGGAGTTCTGCCATGGAGCACCGGCCGCTCGGACGCACCGGCGTCTCGGTCAGCAAGCTGTGCCTCGGCACGATGATGTTCGGTGACTGGGGCACCAAGGACCACGACGACAGCATCAAGATCATTCATCGGGCGTTGGACGCCGGCATCAACTTCGTCGACACCGCGGACGTGTACTCGCAGGGCGAGTCCGAGGTCATCGTCGGCAAGGCGCTCGCCGGGCGCCGACAGGACGTCGTGCTCGCGACGAAGTTCTTCATGCCGTACGACGACGACCCGAATCACCAGGGCGGTTCCCGGCGCTGGATCATGACCGCGGTCGAGAACTCGCTGCGTCGGCTGAACACCGACTACATCGACCTGTATCAGATGCACCGGTACGACCCCGCCGTCGACCTCGACGAGACGCTGGGAGCGCTCACCGACCTCGTCCGCGCGGGCAAGATCCGCTACCTCGGCCACTCGACGTTCCCTGCCTCGGCGATCGTCGACGCGCAGTACATCGCCCGGGACCGTGGCCGCGAACGGTTCGTCACCGAGCAGCCCACCTACTCGATGCTCACCCGCAGTATCGAGAACGAGATCCTGCCGCTGACCCTGCGTTACGGCATGGGCGTCATCCCGTACAGCCCGCTGGCCGGTGGCTGGCTCTCCGGCCGCTACCGCACGGACGGCGACAGCACCGGACCGATGTCGGAGGCGCGCAAGCGCCTCGCCAACCGGTTCGACATGTCGCTGCCCGAGAACCAGCGCAAGCTCGACGCCGTCGACCAGCTCGCGCAGCTGGCCGACGCAGCCGGGATCAGCCTGATCGAGATGGCCATCGCGTTCGTCCTGCGCCACCCGGCCGTCACCGCCCCGATCATCGGCCCGCGCACCATGGACCACCTCGAGTCCCAGCTCGCCGCGGCCGACGTGGTGCTCAGCGATGACGTGCTGGACCGCATCGACGAGATCGTCCCACCCGGCGTCACCCTCAACCCCGCCGGCAACGGCTGGGTCAGCCCGTCCCTGCGGCCGGCAGCCCGCCGCCGCTGACCGGGCGCGGTGACCGGCCGTTGGCCGGCACACCGTGTTGCTGACAGTGAGCCACACGACCATCCACCGCGGCGCCGACTGTCGCGCGAACGATGAGAGAAGGCCGAACAATGCGTGCGACCTATATGTACGGAGCAGGGGACGTGCGGGTCATCGACGTGCCCGACCCGGCCCTCGAGCAGCCCACCGACGCGCTCGTGCGGTTGGTGCAGGCCTGCATCTGCGGTAGCGACCTGCACCCGTACCACGGCATGCCGGCGACGCCGGCGGGTAAGCCGATGGGACACGAATTCCTCGGCGTGGTCGAGGACGTCGGTGCCGATGTGTCGACGGTCAAGGCCGGTGACCTGGTGGTCGCCCCGTTCGCGTGGCAGGACAACACCTGCGACTTCTGCCGCGAAGGCTTCCAGACCTCCTGCCGGCACGGCGGGTTCTGGGCCGCCGACGGCATCGGCGGCGGCCAGGCCGAAGCCGTACGCGTCCCGCTGGCCGACGGCACGCTGGTGAAGCTGCCGGTCGGGGTGGACTCGGCGCTGCTACCGTCCCTGCTGACGCTGTCGGACGTGTTCGGCACCGGCCACCACGCCGCCGTCCGCGCCGGCGTCAACCCGCGCACCACCGTCACCGTCGTCGGGGACGGCGCGGTCGGCCTGCTCGCCGTGTTGTCCGCCAAGCGCCTCGGCGCCGAACGGATCATCTTGATGGGCCGGCACAAGGATCGCACCGACCTGGGCCGCGAGTTCGGCGCCACCGACGTCGTCGCCGAACGCGGGCCGGAGGGGATCGAGAAGGTGCGGGAACTGACCGGCGGCGACGGCAGCCACGCCGTCCTCGAATGCGTGGGCCTCAAGCCCGCCTACGAGCAGGCCCTCGGTGTGGTCCGCGCCGGCGGGGTGATCAGCCGCGTCGGCGTGCCGCAGTACGACGAGGGAGACATCGGCTGGAACCTGTTCGGCCGAAACCTCACCCTCACCGGCGGCCCCGCACCGGTGCGCAACTACATCGAGGACCTGATGCCCGACATCCTCGACGGCGCCATCCGGCCCGGCCTCGTCTTCGACCGCACCATCGGCCTCGACGAGACCCCGGACGGCTACCGCGCCATGGACCAGCGCGAGGCTCTGAAGGTCCTCGTCCGTCCCTGACCGATGCGACGGATGCGGCTCCCGGCGGGGAGCCGCATCCATAGACACTCCACCATGGACGGCGGGATTCCGGGGGTGACCACCATGACCGCAAAGGCGACCTACCGATTCGCCGCGATCGGCGCCACCTGGGAGATCGTGACCGAACGCCCCCTGGGCGCCGCGCTGCGCGACGAGATCCAGAGCAGGATCGCGCACTTCGATCACACCTACTCCCGCTTCCGACCAGATTCTCTGGTGTCCCGGATCGCCGAGGCGCCCCGAGGGGGACGATTCACTTTCCCTGACGACGCGGTCGCGCTGTTCGACCTCTACGACCGGTTGGCGGTGGCTACCGGCGGGGCGATGGACCCGTTGATCGGCCGGCGGCTGGAAAGCCTCGGGTACGACCCCGTGTACTCACTGCGGCCCGTGCCACAGAGCGAAACGGCGCTGCGCCGCCCGTCCTGGACTCGTGACGTCGTCCGCGACGGCACCACGATCGTCACCGGTGGGCCGCTGACGATCGACGTGGGCGCGGCCGGCAAGGGACTGCTCGTCGACCTGGTGACCGGACTGCTGTCCGGCGCGGGTATCAGCTCCTGCGTCGTCGACGCCAGCGGCGACCTGCGTCACCACGGCCCCGAGGGCATCCGAGTGGGCCTTGAGCATCCCGACGATCCACGGCTGGTCATCGGCACCATCCGCCTGCACGGACAGGCACTGTGCGCGTCGGCGATCAACCGGCGGGCCTGGGGCGCGGGGCTGCACCACATCCTCGACGCCCGCACCGGCGAACCAGTCCGCGATGTGGTCGCAACCTGGGCGATCGCGGACGACACGATGACGGCCGACGCGTTGGCCACAGCGCTGTTTTTCACACCACCGAGCCGGCTCACACCAACCTTTCGATTCTGTTTCGTCCGCGTCTTCGCCGACGGCCGCGCCGAGCGCTGCGGCGACCTCGACGGCGAACTGTTCACCCCCGATTCGGTCAAGGAGTCGTGATGAGGAAGACGACAGTCGCAATGGTCGCCCTCACCGCACTGGCGGGCTGTTCCTCCGTATCGGAGAGTCCGCCCACTGTCACCACGCCCACCAGCCGCAGTGAGTACACCGATGGTGAGTACACCGCCACAGGCTGGTACGGCAGCCTGCCGTCGCGCATCACCGTTTCGGTGACGCTGACCGACAACGTGATCACCGAGGCCGACGTCACACCGCACGCCGAGGACCCGACCTCTCGCGACTACCAGGAGCGCTTCGCCGACGCCGTACCCGCACTGGTCGTCGGAAGGCCTATCGACGAGGTCGAGCTCGACCGCGTAGCCGGATCCAGCGGCACACCCGAGGGATTCAACGACGCGCTGGCACAGATCAGACTTCAAGCGTCCCGGTAGAAGCGCCGCGTAGCAGCCGGAAGAGCGGGATCGGCCTGGCCGAGAAGATCTTGGATGTCACGAAGTAGGGCACCGTCGTCCAGCTCGGCGGTGGCGGCGGCGCCACGCAGGCGAACGGACCGCAAGAAAGCAAAGCAAGGAGAACTCTCTCCCTGCCACTTCTAATGTATAGCGCACCGGGGGGCTTGCGGCAAGACCCGGGTGGTGGCGCAGAATCGTCGGCCCAAGGCCACAACCTGCGGAAATGAGGGGCACGACGTGCGTGTGACGCATGGGGGACCCGGTGACGTCGAGCCGGTGGTGGGTTCGACAGAGCCGGATGCGCCGATGATTCGATCGGCCGGTGCGGTGCGACGGAACACGGTTGCCTCGGAGGTATCGCAGTGATCGAGCCGTACGTGTCGGATCTTCAAGATATCGACGAGACGCAGGTGGCGGTCACTGGCGGCAAGGGCGCGCACCTGGGCGGGCTGTCGCGGATCGACGGCGTCCGCGTGCCGGCTGGCTTCTGCGTGACGACGGGCGCCTTCCGGCGGATCACGGCGGAGGCGCCCTCGATCGACGACCGGCTCGACCGGCTGTCGCGGCTGAACCCGGACGACCGGGAGGCGATCGGCACGCTCAGCGCGGAGATCCGCCGGATCATCGAAGGAATCGCCATCCCCGACGAGGTGGCGGCGGCGATCACCGGCGCGCTCGACCACCTCGGCGCGCAAGCCGCCTACGCCGTCCGATCGAGTGCGACGGCGGAGGACCTGCCGACGGCCTCCTTCGCCGGCCAGCAGGACACGTACCTGAACGTCGTGGGGGCGACGGCGATCCTTGAGCACGTCAGCCGGTGCTGGGCGTCGCTGTTCACCGAGCGGGCCGTGACCTACCGCCTGCGCAACGGCATCGACCACCGCACGGTCCACATGGCCGTGGTCGTGCAGCGGATGGTCTTCCCGCACGCGGCCGGCATCCTGTTCACGGCCGACCCCGTCACGGGCAACCGGAAGGTCGCCACCGTGGACGCCAGCTTCGGACTCGGCGAGGCCCTGGTCTCCGGCCTGGTGAACCCGGACGTGTTCACGGTCCGCGACGGCGGGATCGTCGCCAAGGCGATCTCCGTCAAGCAGCGTGCCGTTCACGCCCTGCCCGCTGGCGGTACGCGGGAAGTGCCGATCGACCCGCGGCGTCAGGAGCAGCCGGCGCTGACGGATGCGCAGGTCGTACGGCTCGTGCGGCTCGGGCGGCGGATCGAGGCGCACTTCGGCCGCCCGCAGGACATCGAATGGTGCCTGGTCGACGACGATTTCCAGGTCGTGCAGAGTCGGCCGATCACCACGCTGTTCCCCATCCCCGCGGCCGGCGACGGGGAGAACCACGTCTATCTCTCCGTCGGTCACCAGCAGATGATG
The DNA here is from genome assembly GCF_027497215.1 of Micromonospora sp. WMMD812. Lineage (NCBI taxonomy): Bacteria > Bacillati > Actinomycetota > Actinomycetes > Micromonosporales > Micromonosporaceae > Micromonospora > Micromonospora sp. WMMD812. The sequence goes on from NZ_CP114904.1 coordinate 7,042,661, forward strand.
ACCGATCCCATGAAGCCCCTGGGGGTCTCCATGTGGCAGTTGACGGCCATGGCGCCGATGCACGAGGCCGGCGGGAGGCTGTTCGTCGACGTCACCCGGGGCCTGGCCACGCCGGCAGGCCGCGCCGGCCTCCTGGAGATGGCAGGCAGGTCCGATCCACTGACCAGGGACGCGCTCGAGACCGTCCTCGACCACGACGATTTCATCCCGTCACTCCCGGACGCGGGTCCCGCCGGGCCGCCGGTCGGCGGCGCGCCCGACCCGATCGAGACCGATCCGGCCATCGTCACCGAGCTGATGGCGCGTAGCCAGGCGTCCATCGCCGCCCTGCGCCGCGACATCGCGACGTTGACCGGACCGGCGCTGTTCGACTTCCTGCTGGAGGCCTTCGACGAGCACAAGCGGGTCCTCGGCGATCCGCTGAGCATGCAGGCGATCATGGCGGGGATGGAGGCCACCTGGTGGCTCAACGACCAGCTGCAGGAGTGGCTGGGTGAGAAGAACGCGGCCGACACGCTCACGCTGTCCGCCCCCGACAACGTCACTTCGGAGATGGGACTGGCGCTGCTCGACGTCGCCGACGCGGTCCGCCCCCACCCGGAGGTGGTGGCGTTCCTGGAGGGCGTCGAGGACGCGGGCTTCCTGGACGAGCTGCCGAAGCTCGCGGGCGGAACCGAGGCGCGCGACGCCATCGAGGCCTACCTCGACCGGTACGGCATGCGCTGCGTCGGCGAGATCGACATCACGAGGCCACGGTGGCGCGAGCGCCCCACCGCGCTCGTACCCCTGATCCTCGACAACGTCAGGCACTTCGAGCCCGGGGCCGCCGCACGGCGCTTCGAGCAAGGGCGGCAGGAGGCGCAGAAGAAGGAACAGGACGTGCTGGCCCGCCTGCGGACGCTGCCGGACGGGGAGCGGAAAGCCGACGAGACCAAGCGGATGATCGACCGGGTCCGGACCTTCATCGGGTACCGGGAGTACCCGAAGTACGGCATCATCAGCCGCTACTTCGTCTACAAGCAGGCCCTGCTGGAAGAGGCCGAGCGCCTCGTGCGGGCCGACGTGCTCCCGGAGAAGGAAGACATCTTCTACCTCACGTTCCAGGAGCTGCACGACGTCGCGCGCACCAACCAGGTGGACGACCAGCTCATCCAGCAGCGCAAGGACGCGTTCCGGTCGTACCAGGCGCTCACGCCGCCCCGGGTGCTCACCTCCGACGGCGAGGCCGTCACCGGGGCGTACCGGCGCGACGACGTGCCCGCCGGCGCCCTGATCGGCCTACCGGTTTCCGCCGGAACCATCGAGGGAAGGGCCCGCGTCATCCTCGACCTGGCGCAGGCCGATCTCGACGCGGGCGACATCCTGGTCACGACCTTCACGGACCCCAGCTGGTCGCCGCTGTTCGTCGGAATCGCCGGCCTGGTCACGGAGGTGGGCGGCCTGATGACCCACGGCGCGGTGATTGCCCGGGAGTACGGCCTGCCGGCCGTCGTCGGCGTGGTGGACGCCACCCGACTCATTCGGGACGGGCAGCGGATCCGCGTCCACGGGACCGACGGGTACATCGAGATCCTGCCTTGACCGACCAGAAGAGAAGGTATCCGAGGTCACGCCGTTGTTGACTTGAAGCCTGGTACAGGTTCCAGGATCTTGTCATGGACCCGACGAATGACCGTCAATCTGAGATCACCGCCATCGAGAAGGTCGTCGCCGCCATCGAACACGCGCAGCGCGACGAACTGGTCGACGAGTTCGTCTCGCTGTTCCGCGAGGACGCCATCTGGACGACCGGGGCCGGCAAGCTCCTCATCGGCCGGGACGCCATCGCCGCATTCACCAGGCAGGTGCTGCCCGGCGCGATGACGAACCTCGTCCCCTCGTACGAGGTCGTGCACGTGCTCTTCGTCCGGGCCGACGTGGCGGCGGTCAAGGTTCGCCAGCGGTACTTCTCCCCGGAGGGCGAGCCGGTGACCGAACTGGGCGAGGGCACTCCGATGTACGTGATGTCCCGGGAACACGGTCAGTGGCGACTGACCGCCAATCAGAACACCGTCGTGGCGGCCGGCGCATGAGGCGGCGACGACGCCACGGGACTCGTCGACGGTCGTGACGCGGATGGCGATCTCAGGTGTCAGCACCCTCCTCAAGAACCTTCTTGAGGAGGGCGAGGTCACCAGTGACCAACGCACTGTCCCGTTCGAACTCTTCATCGCTCATTCCACGAGAGCGGCGCAGCGTGAAGACCACTTCGCAACCGTCGCCGTCCGCGATCGCCCGCAGCGGCACGTACACCGTCTCACCGGAGGGTGTCAGCACGTCGTGGTCGAGCACGCCGTATTCGTTCTCCGGGGCGAACGTGACCCGGACCCCGCCTTCCGGCGTCTCGACGAACCAGCTCCCGTCCTCCCGCACCACCGAGCTGCCCAGACCGGGCGCCCACCGAGGCAAGTTGGCGGGGTCGGAGGCGAACGCGTAGACCTGCGCCACCGGCCGGTCGATGTACACGCTCAAGTGCCGGGATTGCGTGTTCATCACGCGATGATGCCACGGTCCGCGCCAATTCGACGTGTAGCAGGTGCGGGATCGGCGTCAGAGGTTGAGCGGCGCAGGATCGGTGGCCAGCTCGCGGAACCGTGACCGCGGGTCGGGCACCAGCCGCCGGGCCGCCAGGTCGAGCAGCCCGCCCACCCCGGTCAGCGCCGCGACCGGGGTGCCGTCGAGCAGGGTGTAGTCCTGCTCGATCTGAAAGGTCTTGCCCTCGCCCCAGCGGAACCCGCAGGACACGTCCAGCTCGTCCCCGCCGCGCAGCTCGCGCAGATACTTCAGCGTCACCTCGAGGGCCACCGGCCCCACCCCGGTGGCGAGCAGCCGGTCCTGCGAGATGCCGGCGGCGCGCAGGCACTCCCACCGAGCGTGCTCGGCGTACTGGAGGTAGACCGCCTGGTTCAGGTGGCCCTGGGTGTCGAGCTCGTAGCCGCGCACCGTGATGCGCGCCCGGAACGGATCTCCCATGCGCCGAGCGTAGCCGGGAGGTAGGACGGGACCGCCACCCGGCGGCCGGGAGCGGCGGGCCTCGCCCTCCTCGACCGGCGCGAACGCCGGTCCGAGGGCGGCGTCGCGTCGGCGGTGGCTACCGGGACAGGGGAGGAGCACCGTGGGCCGGTGTCGCGCGCGGTGCCGTGACGTCGAGCCGGGACGTCTGCGGTCGGACCGTGAGGGTGGCCAGAAGCCCCGGGTGGTCGGTCGCTCCGTGCATGCCTATCGACCTGCTGCAACAGATCGTGATGTCGCTGGTCGCCACGATCTGTTGTAGCGCGCCGTCGTCGAACCGCAGGTAGCCCGGCGGTACGCAGGACCGGACGTCGGGGGAGCCGCCGCGCCGGAGGTTGAAGTCGCCGCTCAGCACGGTGGGCGCATATCCGGTGCTCCGGCGGATCGCCGGTACGACCGTGTCGAGCAGGTGGCCGCACTGGGCGAGCGCGACGGCGGCGCTGGTGGCCGCCAGGTGAGTAGTGCAGGCGTGCAGCGTGCCGGGGACGTGGACGCAGAGCCAGGCGCGTTCCTCGGGGTCCTCGACGTCCTGCGTCGGGTGGATCCCGCTCTGCACGGTCTGCCCCGGGTGCGGTGCTCGAAGGTGGGCCAGTAGCCCGATGCCGTACGGCTGGCCGTTGTTGCAGACGGTGACATCGCGGGTAGGGCGGTCACCGGCCGCCTTGAACGCGGACACGACGGTGCCGCCGCTCTGGACGTCCGTCAACGCGCGCTCCAGCGCGGTCACGTCGTCCTGGCAGATCTCGTTGAGGGTGACCAGGTCGGGCACCTCGGCACGGATCACCGCGGCGGCCTCGCTGACCGATCGGCCCGTGTAACAGCCGGCGCGGCCGCTGTTGCAGAGGTTCATCTGGAGAACCCGCAGAACCGTGGACCCGCTGGCACCGGCCACCGACGATCCGGCCGGCAACCCGGCGGCGGCGATCAGGCACATGACGGCCAGGGCCCGGCGGAGACCCGGGTACGAACGATCAGCCCGGCGCCGACGAAGGGATCCGACCAGGACCGGACCGCGCCGCCGGCGCGGCCGCGCGGACGGCGGGACCATCGTGGACGGGGGATGTCGGCGTACGGACATCGGACTCCGGGTGGGGGAGGCGAACGTCATCGCCGGCGGGCCAGCGATCCTGCGGCTGACCGTAGCAGGAGGCCGCGCAACCCCGCCCGCTCCCGATTCGTTGACGGACGTCGAACACCGAGGTGACGACTGCGGCCTGTCATCGCGAGAGGTGCGGACATCTACAGATGCCCGTTGATCCGGCCCCCACCCTCCTGTTCCGTGAGCCGACGTTCGAACCAGTAGGACGAAGTCCTGTTCGGATCGGGTAGCGTGCGCGCGGCGTACCACCGGTCGATGCGGGACAGCGGAACCCGCAGTAGTGCGCGGTCCCGGCGCGGCAATCCTGCGATGAGCAGGGCGAGCGTCCACCTTGCACCGAGTGGATCGCAGAAGTCACAACCGCACACCGCCAGCGGCACGCACAGGGGATAACCGGGCCCCGGGTGACCCGACCCCACGCCCGCAGCAACCGCGCGATGGTGCCGGGCGGCCAGCCGAGCGCGTCTTCCGCGAGAGCCAGCCGGCGTAACGCTGACCAGGACAGGTAGGCGATCTTCTCGGGCGGGCAGGTTGCGGCTCCCGCCAATGCACAGCGAAGCCACTCTGATCATGGCCGGCGTTGGCGCGCCGGTTCGGAAAGGTGCGGATCGCCGAATCGGTCGCGCGTTCGGTCTGCGGTCTGGTCCGCACCACGACGGTGTTGAGTAGGTGAGATCGGGCGCCGACGAGAAAGGGCGCCGACAGTAGTCTGAGTACGGTCCGGTGAAAACGCGCTGCGCGCATCGAGGGAGTGCAACGAGATGAGACCACTTCGATACTCGATCAACGTCACACTCGACGGCTGCTGCCATCACGAGGCAGGGCTTGCCCCCGACGAGGAGTCGATGCGCTACTGGACCGCTGAGATGGAACGAGCCGATGCCCTGCTATTCGGCCGGGTGACCTACGAGATGATGGAGTCGGCGTGGCGGCAGCCGGCCACGGGCACGTGGCCTGACTGGATGGACAAGTGGGAGATCCCGTTCGCCGAGACCATCGACCGGGCGAAGAAGTACGTCGTGTCGAGCACGCTGAGCGGGGTCGATTGGAATGCCGAGCTGGTGCGAGGCGACTTGGGGGAACTGGTTCAGCGGCTCAAGCAGGAGCCAGGCGAGGGCCTGTTCGTGGGTGGCGTGACGCTCCCCCTGGCGTTGGCAGACCTGGGGCTGATCGACGAGTACGTGTTCCTGGTGCAGCCGGTCCTTGCCGGACACGGGCCGACGTTGCTCGCCGGTCTGCGCGAGCGCATCCGGCTCGAGCTCGTGGATCGCCATGGGTTCCGGTCGGGGGCGGTCGCCCTGCGATACCGGCCCACGCGACTAACGGCTTGACGTGATCAGTCCTGGCAGGTTGGCCACTGCCATGTCCGGGCAGTTTCAATTGGCCGCGGGCGGGCAGATGCTGCTTTCCACCCACCCTCAATCCACGGGTCTTGACAATTCCTCGGGGCTGGGTCGTGCACCCCCACAGCGGATGGCAGAACGTTGGAGGCCGCACGGGGAATCGAACCCCGGTACGCCGCTTTGCAGGCGGCTCCCTCACCACTCGGGCATACGACCTTGCGCGCCCCCGGACCGATTCGAACGGCCGGCCTGCGGTCCCGGAAACCGCTGCTCTATCCGCTGAGCTACGGGGGCATGGTGCGCGTCCCTGGTGCCGACCCAGGTCTGCTCTCGCCACGGCTTTACGGGCCGCTGGGCGTGCCGCCGCCCACGACGCGCTTGGGGTAGCAGGGGGGAATCGAACCCGCCGACCTCCGGAGCCACAATCCGGCGCCCTACCTCTGGGCCTCTGCCACCGTGCCCGCACCTGGGATCGAACCAGGGGCCTCCCGGGTGTGGGCCGGGCGCTCGTTCCACTGAGCTACACGGGCGTGGAGACGACGGGAGGCTGTGCTGCTCGGCCACTCTCCGCTGGGAAGGCTCTCGCCCAGACCCGGCCCCGTCATCGCTCCGGCGGAAGGACTCGAACCTTCACCTCTACGCATTAACAGTGCGCTGCCCTACCGATTGGGCGACGCCGGAATGGTCGCGCGTGCGGGGCTCGAACCCGCTTCACCGCCTTGAAAGGGCGAGGGCCTACCCATAACCGAACGCGCGTTGCGTGCCCCGAGCTGGTGTCGAACCAGCGACCTTCCGCATGTCGAACGGACGCTCTGCCGCTGAGCTACCGGGGCGGGAGCGGGAGCCGGAGTCGAACCGGCGGCCTCTGGGTTATGAGCCCAGCGCGCTTCCAAACTGCGCCATCCCGCAAGTGGGCCGCCAGAGGATCGAACTCTGGACACTCCGATTAAAAGTCGGCAGCTCTACCACTGAGCTAGCGGCCCGTGCTGTGCCCCGCGCTGGAATCGAACCAGCGACACGCAGTTAGGAAACTGCTGCTCTATCCCCTGAGCTAGCGGGGCTTACTGTGTGCCTCCGGGGAATTTCGAAATCCAGGCCCACCGATTAAGAGTCGGTTGCTCTTCCTCTGAGCTACGGAGGCTTGGCGGAGGGAAGGAGGATCGAACTCCTACGGGCTTTCACACCCCAACCGTTTTCGAGACGGTGGCCGGCGCCTGCCGTCGGCTGGCCCCTCCATGAGTCGGGTAGACAGGATTCGAATCTGCGAACCTCCCGGTCCCGAACCGGGCGCGCTACCAAACTGCGCCACTACCCGTCGAGTCGGGATAGCCGGATTCGAACCGACGACTTCCGGTCCCCCAGACCGGAGCGCTACCTGACTGCGCCATATCCCGATGGCGGGGAAACGTGCCGGGCCAGGGGCATGCCCGGTAAGTGGTCGGCGTGGCTACCGCTCATCACATTCTCCCAGAGCCCCCGGCCCGATTCGAACGGGCGACCTTCTGGTTCGTAGCCAGGTGCTCTATCCACTGAGCTACGGGGGCAAGAATTGCTGCGTGCCGTCGGCTGGAATTGAACCAGCGCATCTCTCGGTTATCAGCCGGGTGCCTTCACCAGACTTGGCCACGACGGCTTGGCGAAGGGTGAGGGATTCGAATCGCCGGCGGTGTCACCCGCTCCGCGCTAGCAACGCGTGCCATCGACCAGGCTCGGCCAACCCTTCATGCGCGCCCCGTACGGGATTTGAACCCGCGAATCTCCGGATTGACAATCCGGCGTCCACTCCTGGCTGGACCGACAGGGCATGGTGGAGACGGGCGGAATCGAACCGCCGACCTCTGCATTGCGAAAGCAGCGCTCTACCAACTGAGCTACGACCCCATGAATTGCGTACCCGGGGCGGGAGTCGAACCCGCAGAATCTCCGCAGTCTGAGTGCGGCGGCTTTGCCATTTTGCCCACCCGGGCAGGTGGTGCTGCGTGCCGACGCGGGGCCTCGAACCCCGAACCTCTCCGTTATGAGCGGAGCGCTCTGACCACCTGAGCTACGTCGGCGAGAAGAGAGCCAGCGGGGCGACTCGAACGCCCTACCTCCGGGATACGAAGCCGGTGCACGACCCGTCGTGCTGCGCTGGCATGGAGCCGGTGGGCCTCTCGCATGCCGGGACGGCGCCGCCGTTTCACCGACGGATCGCCGTCAGGGGCGCTATCCCTGCCTTTGGGGCACGGCGTCCCGACCCGCGAGGGGCCCACCGGGGGACTGTGGAGCCGGCGGCGGGTGTCGACCCCGCGGCAGCCGGCTTGCAAGGCCGGTGCGCCCGCCGGGGCTCGCCGGCTTGGTGCCGTCGGCAGGACTCGAACCTGCCCTGTACGGCCCCTCAGACCGTCGCCTCTACCACTGGGCTACGAGGGCATCGAGCTGGGAGCGGAGGACTCGAACCTCCAACCGTCCGGGTCAGAACCGGATGTGCTGCCAGATTGCACCAGCTCCCATCGCGGCCGGCGGGGTGATGGCCCGCCGGCCGGGTCAGCGCTGCCCAAGCGACCCCCACGACGGCACGAGCGGCTTGATGCGCAGCACCATGCCAGCCTCGGCCGGGGTCCGGTCGCCCTTCGCCTGGTTGCAGGGCGCGCACGCGCTGACGGTGTTCCGCCAGGTGTTCTGCCCACCCCGGGAGCGGGGCAGGATGTGGTCGACGGTCGCGGCCGGGCCGGAGCAGTAGCCGCACCGGCGGCCGTCACGAGCGAGCACGCCCGACTTCGACCAGGCCGGGCCCTTCGTGTACCGCCACCGGGTGACCACGTAGCGGACGAGCCGGACCACCTTCGGCATGGGGAACACGCCGATGAGCTGGTCGGGTTCGGCTTCGTGGATCTCGGCCACCCGCCGGCACAGCATCCGGATCGCGTGGGCGACGGTGACCCGGTGGAGGGGCCCCGAGGTCGGCGTTGATGACGAGTACGGCGTCCACCAGGTCCCTCCTCTCTGAATCGGTCCGCGGGGTGACGTGGACTTGGCGACTTACGAGCGGCTGACCGGGTTCGAACCGGCGACCTCCACCTTGGCAAAGTGGCGCGCTACCAACTGCGCTACAACCGCATGGAGCCGACGCGGGGAGTTGAACCGCCTCGGCCCTAACTGATCGGGACAGGCGTGCGCTTCCTCCGGGCGTTCGCCGCAGCCTTTGCGGCGTAACAGATCTCGCACCGGCACCCGTCGCGTTCGTACTTTGAACGACCGTGGTTACGCACTCGGCCGACGCTGCCGTCAACCAGGCGGACTGCCTCAAGCAACGTCTCGATCTGTTGCCGTCGCCGCTCACCCATATGAGGCATGAGCAAAGTTCCGAGTGCAACTACTACGTCCATCGCCTGGACAGACCAGGTGAAGGAGTCTTTGTGGTGATCTTTCTGGGCTTTCCGCTTCAAGACGTTGCCGAGGCCGACGATAGACTGGACCTTGCGTACCACGTCCTCGTCCGTCATCTGCACGGCAATTCTGACTCGCGTTTGTGGTTCTTGCCGTCCGCGCGTCTTGGTGTAGTGGGTGCAGAAAGTTCCCTCGCCTTCGAGCAGTCCGGCCAGCCATGCCAACTCGACCATGCTCATGTCCCGAATCTGTGGGCGCGGCTTTGGCTCCCAGCGCGCCCAGCGTCGCTCGCGGGCAGCGGCGGTATTCGCGTCTTTGCACCGTTGGTCGCGGCAACCGCGCTCGTAGCAGGTACGAGTTCCATGTTGAACTGCCATGTGAACACTCTAGTGGAGCCGTCGGCAGGACTTGAACCTGCGATCCTCGGTCGTACCAAGACCGCGCTCTGCCAATTGAGCTACGACGGCAAGGGTGCCTCTCCCACTGGGCGGGAACGTGCCTCGCGCCCGGGCGGCGATTTGGTCCCGCTGGTGCCGGGTCGGCCGGTCGCACGGTTCCCGTGGTCTAAACGAGGCAGATGTGCCCTGCGACGGACTCGAACCGCCAACGCGCCAGGTTTGAGCCGGCGCCCTCGTGCCAGTTGGGGTAGCAGGGCATGGAGCTGGGGGTGCAGGACTCGAACCCGCACGACCGAGGCCAAAGCTCGGTGGCCCGCCGTTAGCCGAACCCCCATTGTTGTCCGGGGCAGGGAGCAGGGGCGGTGACCTTCCGCGCTGCCACGGGGAGCGACCCCGCGCGGCCGTTGACCGGGCTGCGCATCCGGGCCGCGGGTTTCGCGGCGTCCGCCGCCCCCTTCCGTGCCCCGTCGAGCGGTACCGGGGACTCGAACCCCGCCCAGCAGCTTGGAAGGCTGCGGCTCTGCCAGATGAGCTAGTACCGCGAGGTGTTGCGTCGGCCGTACGGGATTTGAACCCGTGATCTTCACGTTGAGAGCGTGACGAGCTTTCCAGACAGCTCCAACGGCCGGTGATCGGTGGTGATCGGAGACCACCACCCGAACTGGTTGTGCGTCTTACGCCGGTGGCAATTCGCGCACTGGACAACGCACTTTGCAACCTCGGCCATGATCCGCTTGACGCTGTAACCGCTCGCCACCATGGACGCGATGCGCGCGGTCTTGGCCTCTTCGCCAAGGTGGTCGAACTCCGAGACGATCGGGTCCGACTCACCACAGTCGACGCAGGAGTTGGCCGACAGGTGTTCCCGAACTGCCTCCCTGGCTCGCTGCCGGGCGGCGGTGTTGTTGGTACGGAACCGCGTAGGATTGGCCCGGTACGAAAACCGCCTCATCTCCCGATCGCAAGGCCGGGCGCTCTACCACCTGAGCTTGGTGGGCCCGCTGAGTGAGTGTGCCGCTTGCCCGCAGTGCTTACGGGGCGGTGACCAGCCGCCCGCCGGGTGGTCAGCCCCGCGTATTCGCGGCACACCCTGTACGTGGACCTGGCGGGATTCGAACCCGCGGCCTCCTGCATGCCATGCAGGCGCGCTACCAACTGCGCCACAAGCCCAATCCGACTTCCCGGCCGGCGGCGGCGGTGCTGCCGCCGGCCGGGTGTCGTCTGTATGCCATCCGCTGTGGAGTTCTCAATGATCATCGCCGAGCCGACCGCGAAGGGCCGGGACGTCGAGCAGGGGTGACAGGACTCGAACCTGCAACCTTCGGTTTTGGAGACCGGTGCGCTACCAGTTGCGCCACACCCCTATGGACTTGTGCTAGGTACAAAAAAGCCGCCCTGTCCCTTGCGGGTGGGCGGCTTCCGTGTCCTGGGACTGTGGTCAGCCGCGCCACCTAGCGAGCGTGAAATTGTCGACGGAGGCTGCGGTGATGGGCGCGCGCCAGCACCCGCGCAGCGACCGCTGCGGTTCGGGGCTCGTGTGGCGCATCATGACGGCTGCTCCTCATTGGTTCGGTCGGTGAAGACTGTAGGCTCCCGGTCGGTAGCCGGCAACGGAGTTTCGGCGCCCGGCGACCGGGCGAGTAGTGCTGACGTCATTGCCGTACGGCAATCCGAGCGCGGGGCGCAACAAACATGGATTGACTCCTAGTCTCTCGATACATGCATATGCCCGCGTGCCTCAGACGGACCGTTGAGCCCGGCCGCCGGCGTAGCAAATCGGGTAACAGCGGGAGCCCGCCCAGGCCCGCTGGCGAGCGGTCACAGGCCGCATCTGGTCGCCCTCGTCCGCCCCGACGCGAAGGTTGAGCGAGGCCAACTCGTCGAGCGCCCCGAGGGATCAGGAGGTGATCAGCAAGTTGCCTGACACGCCGATCCAGAGGTCACCGATGAGTTCCACCGGCACGCCGAGTCATACACCGCACAGGAACCTACGGTAAGGACAATCCAGTGACCGAGCTGAACCCGGAACTCGCCCGGCGAGCGATCGTCGAACACACCCGACGTCTGGCGGAGTCAGCCGCCGCGGCCGGACCTGACGCCGCGGTGCCGACAGCCCCGGAGTGGACGATCACTGACCTGGTCGAGCACGTGGGCCAGACCCAGCACTGGGTGGCGGAGATCATCGGGCGGCGCATCACCGACCCCACTCAGCTGCCTACGGAGATGGCCGTACTCCCGACCGACCCCCGCGAGTGGCAGGCGTGGCTGTCGGAGTCCGCGCGGCGGGTCACGATCGCGTGCTCCGATGACGCGCTCGACGCGCCGGTGTTCAACGCCGCGGGGGACGAGCGGCCCGGGACGCGGTTCTGGATGTCCAGCGTCCTCAACGAGACGGTCGTCCACGGCTTTGACGCAGCCAACGCGGCGGGCCGACCGGCCGACGTTGACGCCGAGATCGCAGCCGCGCTCATCAGCAACCACCTCGCGATGCTCACCTCCCCGACATGGGAGATGCAGCGGTCCGAGTCCGCCTACGCCATCCGGGGCACCGGGCAGACCCTGCAGTGGCTGGCCACCGACACCGCGGACGACGCGGGCGCCTGGTTCGTCGAACGGCGGCCTGGCGGGGCAACGTGGCAGCCCGGAATTCAGCAGGCCGATGTGACGGTGACCGGCCCGGCATGGGCGCTGCTGCTGACCACGACCCGACGACTCCCTCTCAGCGACCGCGCGCCAACATCAGCGTCGACGGCGACACCGACCTCGCCCAGCACTGGCTCGACAACACCGCCCATGTCAGCGACTGACGGGCACCGAGGCGCCTACCGCCCAGACGCAGGGAACGTTCGGGCTGACACCGGTACGAGATGCCGTCATCGGTGAAGTAAGGGAAGCTCCCTTTCGCACCGTCGCAGGTGCGATGATGCTGTCCCCAATACGGGCTGGATGGCGGGATCGGAGGGGTGCGGCGGTGAAGTACGTCAGTGTTGAGCGGACCAGCGACGGCGTGGCACTTGATCCCGAGGCATATCTCCGGCAGTTGCCGTCGTTTGCTGACTCGTTGCCCGAGGGGGCACGCAGGTTCGCGACGGACCCCGGTCACTACGACTTCTTCGGGCAGCGGTGCGTCAAGGACCTGAAGCCCGCGCGGCTGACGTCCGGTGACGCGGACGGAAGCCGCTGGGTTGAGTTGTACCTCCGGCACAGCTGTTGGAAGCACGAGGAAGACCTGACGATCCGCTACAGCGGCGTGCACAGCGTCACCATTGAGCCTGTCGAGCATGGGCAGGATGTGGCCCGGCTCCAGGACGTGATGCTGGATGAGGTGCTGCCGGACCCGTACGGCTGCCGACACGAAGTCGTCTGTCTCGCCGGAAGGCTGATGGTGACCAGCCAGGATCTGGCCGCGACCTGGCTTCACGCCGACTGCCCGGAGCGTGAGCCGAGGCGGTGAGCCCGGCAACTGGGGCAGGCGCCGGCATGCCGGGCGTTCGTCCGGGTAGATGCCGACCGTGACCTTTTCGATCGCCGCGCGGTGTCCGCGTACCGGCCAGCTCGGAGTGGGAGCCCTGACGGCCAGACCCGCGGTCGGCAAGCTCGTCGCGCACGCCCACTGCGGCGGCGGGGCGGTGGCGACCCAGGCCACCCCCAACCCGTTCCTGGCCTACGACGGCCTGCCGCTGCTCGCCGAGGGTCGCTCGCCGCAGGACGTCCTGACCGAGCTGCTGGCCCGGGACCCGGGTCGTGAGGTGCGGCAGGTCGGCATGGTCGACCGCCAGGGTCGCTCGCACGCTTTCACCGGCTCGCGCACGAGGGACTGGGCGGGGCACCGCACCGGGCCGGGTTACGCCGTGCAGGGCAACCGCCTGGTGGGCCCGGAGACCCTCGCGGAGATCGTCCGGGTGTTCGAGGACAGCCGGGAACTCGATCTGGCGGAGCGGCTCGTGCTGGCCATCGAGGCCGGTGAGGAGACCGGCGGTGACCGGCACGGCGCACGGGCGGCGACCGTGACGGTGATCGGCGATCAGCCGTACCCGCTCTGGGACGTGCGGGTCGACGACGCCGAGCATCCGGCGCGGGAACTGCGCCGCCTGCACGGCGTCTTCCACGAGGAAGTGCTGCCGACCATTCAGGGGTTGCCCACCCGGGACGACCCCGTGGGCGAGGCCGCCCGGCAGGCGCTCGGGTAGCCGGCGCGCGCGACGCGATCGCCTACGGCGTGGCCGGATCCGACTAGGAATCCCCGGATCCGTTCGCGATGCGTCACGCCGATCAGGCCAGGTCGCGTTCGATGAGGCTGCGTGCGCAGCCAACCACCGCCTCCGTGGCCGGACGCGGCCGCCAACCGAGAACCCGACGGGCCTTCTCGGTGTGGTGTCGGTTGCGTCGGCCGAGTCCGGGCATGATCGGGCGCAGCGATCGGTCCGCCAGCGACGCGAGCCGCACGACGAAATCGGGACGCTGCCTGGTCGGTACCCGCGTCGCGGCTTCCCCGAGCCCGGCCCGCAGCGTCGCGGCGACCTCCCGCATCCAGAGAAACTCACCGGTGCCGAGAAACCGCTCTCCGGCCGCCTCGGGGGCAGTCATCGCCCGAACATGGAGGTCGGCGACGTCACGGACGTCGACGACTTCCAGTCCGATCCGCGGCACTCCGGGCATTCGTCCCCCAAGCAGCCGCTGGATGACGCGCACCGAACCCAGGTTCGCGCTGCTGAGGATCGGCCCAAAGAGGTCCGTATCGTCTTCGACGGCATCCGTCGCACCCCCAACTGACGATTGCTGGGCGGTCAAGTCGAGCCAGCCGGCTGCCGGACGTCCACGATCAGGCGTGAACCAGTCGAGCGGTCGCCTCAGTCCCAGCACCACCGCCGACTCGACACAGGCCCTAGCATCGTCGCCATGGCAACGCGGCTTGTTCAAATCAACATGAAGGCTCGGGACGACTCCGCGCTGGGCGGTTTCTGGGCGGAGGCGCTCGGCTGGGGAGTCTCCAGCGAGGGACCCGGCGTGACCAACCTCGAACCCGAGGACTTCGTCTACCCCGACCCCGTCGCCGTGTGCCTCGACCTTATCGCCTCGCCGGAACCCAAGACGGTGAAGAACCGCGTGCACGTCGACCTCGCCACCACGTCGGCGGCCCATCAGGCGGAGGTGGTGGCGCGCCTGAAGGATCTCGGCGCGACGACCGCCGACGTGGGCCAGGGCGACGTCCCGTGGACGGTCATGGCCGACCCGGAGGGCAACGAGTTCTGTGTGCTGGACCCTCGACCGCTCTACCGCGACACCGGGCCGATCGCCGCGGTAGTGGTCGACTGCGTGGATCCGCGAGCCATGGCCCGCTTCTGGGGCAGCGCCATGGACTGGACCGTGCACGAGGTGACCGACCACAGCGCGGTGCTGCGTTCCGCCAAGGGCGTCGGCCCGTATCTGGAGTTCCTCCGCACGCCCGACGTGAAGACCGTGTGGAACCGCGTCCATCTCGACGTCCGCCCGTACGCGGGTGACGATCCGCAGGCCGAGGCGGCCAGGCTGCGGACTCTCGGCGCCACCGCCATCGACCTGGATGTCCCGTGGACCGTCCTCGCCGACCCGGAAGGCAACGAGTTCTGCCTCCTCGCCCCAGGCTGACCCAAACCCGCGGGAGCTGCACGATCTGGTCGCGGGGTCGGGCACAGCCCGAAATCGAGTTCGGGCGGGTTCGGTGGCTCGGGCAGGATGGCGGGGTGATCTGGGCGAGACGGGGCAGTGGTCACCCGCCGGCGATGGGGGAGGGCGGGCCGCTCGAGACGGTGCGGGTCGCGGTCGACGGTGCCGCCGCGGGCGGGTGGGAGGCGTTGAACCGTCTGGTCGAGGTGCTGGTCGAGGTCGATGACGCCGGTGACGAGGTGGTGGCGCGATCGGCGTTGACGCTGGTGGCCGGCGTTTCGGAGTTGGTGGCCCGCCTGGACGGGCAGGTGCGGCAGGCGCCGTGGTACGGCCCGTACCAGGAACCCGCCTTGCGGCTGGTCGGGGCGCGTTTCTCGGTTACGACCTCGGGGCCGGTAGCGATGGCGCTGGCGAGCATGCATGGCGACGGGCGGGTCCGGGAACGCGCGATCGAGGCGATGGTCGGTCGGCCGTGCCCGGAGGTGATGCCGTTCCTCGTGCTGCGTACCGGAGATTGGGTCAAGCCGGTACGGGACCGGGCGCGGGCGGGGCTGGCGTTGCTGCTCGCCGACGATCCGGGTGGCTACCTGCCGGCGGCGCTGCCGATGGCGTTGCGCGTCGACGTGCGGCGGCGAGGTGGCTTCGCCGTCACCCAGGTACGGGCGGCGATGCTGTCGGCGTCGGCGGAGCTGTGGCGCGGGCTGCTGGGGTCGGGTGGCCGCCAGCAGCGGAGGTTCGTGTTCGACCTTGTCCTGGCTCAGGGCTGGCTGCGGCTGCCCGACCACGTGACCTGCGCCGAGACTGACCCGGACGTGTGGATTCGGGGCCGGGCGGCGGAGGCGGCCTGCCGTGAGGCGGTCTGGACCCGCCGGCATGACGTCCTGCGTCGCCTGGCCCGGTCGATTCGTGCCGAGGTGCGGGTGGTGGCGTTGACCGGGCTGGTCCGCGTCGGTCTGGACACCGAGGTCGCC
Organism: Micromonospora sp. WMMD812; assembly: GCF_027497215.1. Taxonomy (NCBI): domain Bacteria; kingdom Bacillati; phylum Actinomycetota; class Actinomycetes; order Micromonosporales; family Micromonosporaceae; genus Micromonospora; species Micromonospora sp. WMMD812. The sequence continues at coordinate 7,058,538 of NZ_CP114904.1, forward strand.
TCGTACCTGGACGATGACGCGCCGCTGGTCCGGGCGGTGGCCCGGGACGCGGCCCGCCGGGCCGGCATCGACGCCCGGGAGCATTACCGAGCTGCGGTGAGGGCTGGGGAGCCGGCGCTGGGTGCGATCGTCGGACTGGCCGAGACGGGTTCGGCGGCGGACGTTCCGCTGCTGCGACCCCTGCTGAGCCATCCGCGGGCCAGGGTTCGTGCCCAGGCGGTACGGGGTCTGCGGCTGCTCGATGCGGTGGTCGCGGAGGAACTGCTCCCGCTGCTGTGGGATCCGTCGGCGGCGGTGGTCCGGGAGGTGACCGCCGCGCTGCGGCCCCTGGCCGGCGCCCTGCCGCCGGGTCTTCCGTGGGAGCTGCTCGGGGACGCCCGGGTGGAGTTGCGTCGGGCTGGCTATCGCCTCCTGCGTGGCCACGGCCTCGACGTCGAGTTGCGCGCTGGCCTGATGCTCAGCCTCGACCGGGACTCGCGCCTGGCCGAGCGGGGCAAGGCCGACGTGACCCGCCTGGCCCGCAACGCCACGCGAACCAGCTGGCGCCGCACTCCGCCATCCGAGCTGCCGGTCACCGCCGCGCAGCACGGCGAACTCGTCGCGTTGGCGGCACGGGCGGCGGCGGCACTCGGCGAGGACACCAGCCGGATGCTCACCACCTGGTTGGCAGGTACTCCCGCCGGTGGATGAGTGTCTCCTCGCCGCCCCACAGGTCCGTGTGGCTGACCGGCGGAGCTCGGTGACCCGTCAACCCGGCTTCGCTTCCAGCGGCAGGATGACGCCAACGGGAATCGCTAATCGGTTGCCGGGCGGGCCGGGACTGCCTAGCTTGCTCACCGTGCGAATTGGTCGTGGTGCATCCGGGCGCGCCGGGTGAGTGGTCGTCTTCGTGAGATCGCCCGGCAGACGGTCGCGATCGCCGAGTCGGGCCGCTACCGCAACGGCGCCGGCGATGAGGTCGGCATCGGCGAGGCGGTACGTGCCGCGGTCGCCGGCACCCGTCACCACCTGCCGCACGAGGTGCTCGCGGTGGGGAACGCGGAGCCCGGCGCCGGCACGGTCGAGGTGACGCACGAGTCGACGTTGCAAGCGGCTCACCGGCTCGGGCCTGGAGCCGCGTGTCTGGTGTTCGCCTCGGCGAAGAACCCGGGCGGCGGGTTCCTCGGTGGGGCGAAGGCGCAGGAGGAGAGCATCGCGCGCTCGTCGGCGCTGTATCCGTGTCTCCTCGCCGCACCGGACTTCTACGCGTTCCACCGCGGGCAGCGGGATCTGCGGTACAGCGACCGGGTCATCCACTCCCCGGGTGTGCCGGTGTTTCGGGACGACAAGGGCAATCTGCTCGACCAGCCGTACACGACGTCGTTTCTGACCGCCGCGGCGCCGAACCTCGGAGCGATCGTGCGCAATCAGCCCGCGGACGCCTCGGATGTGCCGGCGGTGCTGGCCCGGCGCGCCCGGCGGGTGCTGGAGGTCGCGGCTGCCCATGGGCATCGGACGATCGTGTTGGGCGCGTGGGGATGTGGGGTGTTCCGCAACGATCCCGCCACGGTCGCCGAAGCGTTCGCCGATGCGCTGCAGGTGGTCGACCGATTCGACCACGTCGTCTTCGCCATCCGCGACGGCCTGCCGGGCACACCCGTGTACCGCACGTTCGTGGAACGCTTTCCCGGAGCGGTCGGGGAATCGGCGGCGGGGAGCGAGCGTGGGTGAGCGACGCGGGGCCCGTCGGACGCCGCAGGAGAAGAAGCAGCTCAGCTACGCGCACGATCGGCGGAACACCTACGGCGAGAACGACAAGGGTTCTCGCACGAGCATCCGCCGGAACAAGCGCTACCCGTACCGCGCCAACCGCCACCACGAGCGGCAGGTGCTCGACGACGCGGCTGGTCCGGTGGACGAGCGTGTCGCGGATCTGGTCGAGCAGGCGCTGTACGTCAAGCGCCGCCGACGGTGGCGCAAGTGGCCGGACACACCGTTGGGCGTCCACGTCGAGGCGACTCTGGAGCGCCGGCGGCAGCGGGACGGCGGCGCAGACGGCCAGCTGGAGGCGAGGCTGCGACGACTGCGGGAGCGGGGCGGGCGCCGTCCCGAGCAGGGCAAGCGTGGCCTGCAGGGCTGAGACCGCCAGCGCCCGGGATCCGGTTCGAGCCGCCCCCGCTGACCCCTCGTTTGGTCGACGTGGTGCGGGTTGGGGCGAGGTGGCCGGCGCTGCGGGGTTGGTCGGGTAGCCCGTGGCTATGTCGCCAGGGTCCAGGGCGTGGCCATGTCTCGTAGGTGGCCGGCTCCGAGTCGCGTGGTGGGGTCCGAGTCGTCGATGAGTTCGTCGCAGAGCCGAAGGAATTCGGCGATCGGACCGTCGGGCAGAAGGTGCTGTGCGACTGCGGCGTACAGGTGATCGGCGTATTCGCTGTTGATCGCGGTGGCGAGGGCGCGGGCGATGACGCGCAGGCCGTGTGCGTCGTCGCGTTGCAGCAGCGCGTGGCTGGTGGCGTCGGTGACGGCGGTGTCGTGCGGATCGAGGATCAGGCGTAGCAAGACCGCGCTGGCGTCGTCGCGGTGTGCCCATCGGGCCAGATCGCGGCCTGCCTGTGCGCGGACGGGCCAGTCCGGCGAGGAGGCGGCGGCGGTCACTGCATCGAGGTCACTGTCGGGAACAGGCATACCGCCAGGCTTTCATGGTGTTGATCGGGTGCGATCCGTCGTGGCGGTTCTGAGAGGAGGAGTACCCGCTGTCGGTGCGGGTAGAGACGGACCGGCGTGCCGTGGGCAGCGCACCCGGGTCATGACCGCGGAGCTTCGCGGGTCGGCGGCGGCTGACGCGAGCACCGGCCGAGGGCAGGCGACGCGACGGTACGCCAGTGCGCCTGGCCTCGGCCGATGCCGCGGTGGGGCGGCGGCCGAACAGGTCCTCCCGGTTCGCCGACGAGGCAGCCGACGGTGTGGAGACACGGGGGAGAGGTGGCGGGCGATGAACATCGGCCGGATGGGTGACATCGTGGTCGGCGCGGCGGGCAACGCGGCCGGTGCGGTCGTCGATCCGCGTGGCGGGCTCACCCAGCTGCGCTCGGCCCTGACCGGGCGCCTCCTGGCGTCGGTGGCCGTCGGGCTGGTCATCGGCTACGTGGTGGCTCGCTCCGCTCGCCGAAACTGACGATATTTCGGCAATCCGGGCATAGGGTGCACTCGTTGGCCGGAGAATCAGGGCGTGCCGCTGGCCGTCCGGAGCCGGTGTCGCCTGCCCTACCGCCATCCGCGTCCATGCGACAACGGAACAGGGACGCGTCGTTGCCGACCGGGACGGCCGACGTTCGCGAGGACGCGAAAGCCGATCATCGGGAGGCCGAACGTGCAGGAGATAGTGGGCGAGAGCCTGGCCCGACGACTGGTGGCGTGGGGTGTCGACACCGTCTTCGGTCTGCCCGGTGACGGCATCAACGGGCTGATGGAGGGGTTCCGGCGGCAGCGGGAGCACCTGACGTTCGTGCTGGTGCACCACGAGGAGGCGGCGGCCTTCATGGCCACCGGCTACGCGAAGGCCACCGGGCGGCTCGGCGTCTGCGTCGCCACCTCCGGGCCGGGAGCCATCCACCTGCTCAACGGGCTCTACGACGCGAAACTCGACCATGTGCCGGTGCTCGCGATCACCGGCATGCAGGAGACCTCGGTGCTCGGCGCGCACTACCAGCAGGAGGTGCACACCGACCTCCTCTACCAGAACGTGGCGACCGCGTACAACCTCATGGTGACCAATCCGCAGCAGATGCCGGCGGTGGTCGATCTGGCGATCCGCAACGCGCTGAGCAAGCGGACCGTGGCGCACCTGAGCTTCCCCAACGACCTGCAGGTGGCCCCCGCCTCCGATGACCCGTACCGGCACGTGAGCCCGGGGAAGCCGCCGATGAGCGCGGCCCTCATCTCCTATCCGGCGATGCCACCAGAGCAGGATCAGCTCTCTCGGGCGGCGGAGGTGCTGCAGCAGGGTGGCAAGACCGCGATGCTGGTCGGGGTCGGCGCCCGCCACGCGCGGAAGGAGGTGCTCGCCGTCGCCGAGGCGCTGGCCAGCCCGATCGTCAAGACGTTGTCGGGAAAGATGGTGGTGCCGGACGACCATCCGCTCACCACCGGCGGCCTCGGGCTGCTCGGGACCGCGCCGAGCGAGGATCTGATGGAGGAGTGCGACACCCTGCTGATGGTGGGCACCTCCTACCCGTACGCGAAGTTCCTGCCTGCCCCCGGCCAGGCCCGGGTGGTCCAGATCGACGTCGACCCGAGCCTGATCGGCATGCGGCTGCCCGTGACGGCCGGGGTGTGCGCGGACGCCCGGCTGGCACTGCGCGGTCTCCTGCCGCTGCTTCGGCGCCGCGACGATCGGTCGTTCCTGGAGAAGTACCAGCGGAAGATGGACGGCTGGCGCTCCGACATGGCGAGCCTGCAGGACCCGAAGCGGCACCCGATCGCTCCGCAGTACCTGATGGGCTGCATCGACCAGGCGGCGGCCGACGACGCGATCCTGACCTGCGACTCCGGCACCATCGCCACCTGGTCGGCCCGGCACTGGACCATCCGGGGCGGGCGCGAGTACTACCTCTCCGGCAACCTCGCCACGATGGCGCCCGGCCTGCCGTACGCGATCGCCATGCAGCACGCGCACCCGGGCCGGCAGGTCATCGCGTTCGTCGGCGACGGCGGGTTCGCCATGCTGATGGCCGAGTTCCTCACCGCGGTACGGAATCAGCTGCCGATCAAGGTGTTCATCAACAACAACAACTCCTACGGCCAGATCCTCTGGGAGCAGATCGCCCTCGGCTACCCCGAGTACGCGGTGCGGCACCGCCAGCCGGAGCCGGACTTCGCCGCCTGGGCGAAGGCCTGCGGCGGGTACGGCGCCAAGGTCACCGAAGCGAAGTCGCTCCCCACGGCGATCGGTGAGGCGCTGGCCCACCCGGGCCCGGCGCTGGTGGACTGCGACGTCAACCAGAACGAGCCGGTCGTGCCCGGCAGGGTGCGCTACGACCAGGCGAAGAACTTCGTCGAGGCATACCTGCGCGGTGAGCCGAACCGTGTCGCCACGTTCGCCGCCATCGCCCGCGACAAGATCAGAGAAATGCGGTCATGAGTCGGCGCCTCACCGGCACGGCGCGGACCGCCGCGCCGACGGCCGGGCCCGTGCGCCTGCCCGAACCCCTGGAACGGCCGCCCGGGCCGGCGCACGGCGTCGACCTGGCCGCCCTCGCCGCCGACCTGCGCGCCGTGGTGGACGGGGAGGTGCGCTTCGACGCCGGAACCCGCGGCCTGTACTCCACCGACGCCTCCAACTATCGCCAGGTGCCGCTCGGGGTGGTGATACCCCGGACGGTGGAGGCGGCGGTGGCCGCGATCGCGGTGTGCCGTCGCCACCGCGCGCCACTGGTGTCCCGCGGCGGCGGCACCAGCCTGGCCGGCGAGTGCACCAACACCGCCGTGGTCATCGACTGGTCGAAGTACTGCAACCGGCTGCTGGAGGTCGACCAGCGGGCGGAGACCTGCCTGGTCGAGCCCGGCATCGTGCTGGACTCGCTGAACGCGCAGCTCAGGGCGACCGGCCTCGAGTACGGACCCCGCCCGGCCACCCACGACCACTGCACGCTCGGTGGGATGCTGGGCAACAACTCCTGTGGCGCCACCGCGCAGCGTACGGGCAAGGTGGTCGACAACGTCGTGGAACTGGAGGTCCTGCTCTACGACGGCACCCGGATGTGGGTCGGCGAGACCAGCGACGAACGGTACGCCGAGATCCAACGCCGGGGCGGACGGCAGGCGGAGATCTTCCGGCGGCTGCGCGCGCTGCGCGACGAGTACCTCACCGACATCCGCACCCGGTATCCGAAGATCCCCCGGCGGGTCTCCGGCTACAACCTGGACAGCCTCCTCCCGGAGATGAAGTTCCACGTCGCCCAGGCGCTGCTCGGCTCCGAGGGAACGCTGGTGACCATCCTGCGGGCCCGGCTGAGGCTGGTACCGGTGGTGAAGGCCCAGTGCCTGGTCTTCTTCGGCTACCCCGACATCGCCGCGGCCGGCGACGACGTGCCGCGGGTCCTCGCGCAGCGCCCGATCGTGCTGGAGGGCATCGACGACAAGCTCATCAACTTCGAGAAGCGCAAGAACCTGCACCCCAAGGCGCTGCAGGAGCTGCCACCGGGCGGCGCCTGGCTGATGGTGCAGGTGGGTGGCGACACGCCGGAGGAGGCCCGGCAGGCCGCGGAGCGCCTCATCGCCGCCGTGCGCCGCGACGGCGGGCCGAGCGTGCACGAGTTCGCCGACCCGGTCGACGAACAGCGGATGTGGGAGGTACGCGACTCGGGGTTGGGCGCCACCGCGCACGTGCCGGACTACGAGAGCAGCGGGCCGGGCTGGGAGGACGCCGCCGTCCCCCCGGACAAGCTCGGTGCCTATCTGCGTGACCTCGACCAGCTCTACCGGGAGTTCGGCCTCGACAGGGCGTCCGTGTACGGGCACTTCGGCCAGGGCTGCGTGCACAGCCGAATCCCGTTCCAGCTGCGCACGGCCGAAGGGGTCCGTCAGTTTCGGGCCTTCATGGAACGCGCCGCAGACCTGGTCGCCTCCTACGGGGGCTCGTTCTCGGGCGAGCACGGCGACGGCCAGGCCCGCGCCGAGCTGCTGGGGAAGATGTTCGGCGACCGGATGATCCGCGCGTTCGGGCAGTTCAAGGCGATCTTCGATCCCGACGATCGGATGAACCCCGGCAAGGTGATGCCGCCCTACCCGCTCGACAGTCACCTGCGCCTGGGCGTCGACTACAACCACGGCGGATGGGAAACGCACTTCCGCTACCCGGACGACTCCGGCAGCTTCGGCAACGCGGTGCTGCGCTGCGTCGGCGTCGGGAAGTGCCGCCGCCACGACGGCGGCGTGATGTGCCCGTCCTACATGGTCACCCGCGAGGAGGAACACTCCACCCGCGGCCGCTCCCGGCTGCTGTTCGAAATGCTCGACGGCACCGCCCGCGGTGGCACCATCGGCGACGGCTGGCGCTCCGAGGCCGTGCGGGACGCGCTCGACCTCTGCCTGGCCTGCAAGGGCTGCAAGGGCGACTGTCCGGTCAACGTCGACATGGCCACGTACAAGGCCGAGTTCCTGTCCCACCACTACGCCGGTCGGCTGCGCCCCCGCCAGCACTATTCGATGGGCTGGCTGCCGCTCGTCGCCACGGTCGCCGCCCGCGCGCCCGCGGTGGTGAACGCGCTGACGCGGGCACCGGGACTGAGCCGGCTCGCCAAGACCGTCGGCGGCATCGACCAGCGTCGCGAGGTCCCGCTGTTCGCCCCGGAGTCGTTCCAGCGCTGGTTCGCCGGCCGCACCCCCGGCGGGGACGGGTCGCGGGGCGAGGTGCTGCTGTGGCCCGACACCTTCACCAACCACTTCCACCCCGGCGTCGCCCGGAGTGCGGTGGAGGTGCTGGAGGCGGCCGGCTGGCGGGTCCGCGTCCCCGAGCAGCCCGTCTGCTGCGGCCTGACCTGGATCTCCACCGGCCAGCTCGGCACCGCCAAGCGGGTGCTCCGGCGAACCCTGGACGTCCTGCGCCCGCACCTGCGTGCCGGCACGCCGGTGCTGGGCCTGGAGCCGTCCTGCACCGCGGTGTTCCGCAGCGACGCCTTCGAGCTCTTTCCCGACGACGAGGACGTCCGCAAGCTGCGGCAGCAGACGGTCACCCTGGCCGAGTTGCTGCACGACCACAGCCCGGGTTGGCGCCCGCCCACGGTGCCCGCGCACGCGCTGATCCAGACGCACTGCCACCAGCACGCCGTCCTCGGCACCGCCGCCGACCAGGCGCTGCTCGCCGAGGCCGGGGTCCGGGCGGAGTTCCTCGACTCCGGGTGCTGCGGGCTGGCCGGCAACTTCGGCTTCGAGGCCGGGCACTACGAGGTGTCCGAGGCGTGCGCCGAGCGGGTGCTGCTGCCCGCCGTCCGGGACGCCGCGGACACCGACGTCATCCTGGCCGACGGCTTCAGCTGCCGTACCCAGGTCGAACAGAGCGCGTCCGACGGACGGACGGCCGTTCACCTCGCCGAACTGCTCCGGGCCGGGCTGCACGGCGGGTCCGTCCCACCCCGGCCCGAGAGCACCTGGGCGATCCGGCCCGTGCCACCGTCCCGGCTCACCCGCTGGGCGGCGGTCGGCGCGGTCGGGCTGGCCGCCCTCGCCCCGGCGGTCGCGTTCGCCGCTCGCGCCATCCGTGCCCGGTGACGCGGTGCGGCTGACCGCGGCGGCGTACCGGGTGCCGGCCGACAGCCCCGAGGGTGACGGCACGTTGGCCTGGTCCAGCACCACGATGGTGCTCGTCCGTGCGGAGGTCGACGGGTACACCGGTCTCGGGTGGACCTATGGGCCGACGGCCGTGGTGACGGTGCTGACGGAGCTGCTGGCACCGGTCGTCACGGGCCTCGACCCGGACGACGTGCCGGCCGTGTGGTCGGCCATGCGGCGGCGTTTGCGCAACGCCGGACGGCCCGGGGTGGCGGGCCTGGCGCTGTCCGCCGCCGATTGCGCGGTCTGGGACCTCAAGGCCCGCCGGCACGGCCTGTCGATCGCCCGGCTGCTCGGCACCGCCCGCCGGCGGGTCCCGGTCTACGGCAGCGGCGGCTTCACCACCTATGACGCCGAGCAGCAGCACCGGCAGCTCTCCCGCTGGGTGCACGAGGACGGCATCCCCCGCATCAAGATCAAGATCGGCGAGTCGGGTGGCACCGAGGTGGCGCGGGACCTGGCCCGGATGGCGGCCGCCCGGCGCACCATCGGGGACGAGGCCGAGCTGTACGTCGACGCGAACGGCGGGTACCAGCGCAAGCAGGCGGTCCGGGTGGCCCGGGCCGCCACCGACCTCGACGTGCGCTGGTACGAGGAACCCGTCAGCTCCGACGATCTCGAAGGGTTGGGCCTGGTCCGTGACCAGGTGCTGCCCGACGTGACGGCCGGTGAGTACGGCTTCGACCTGGTCTACTTCCACCGGATGGCCCCGTACGTCGACTGCCTGCAGATCGACGTCACCCGCTGCGGCGGCATCAGCGAATTCCTGCGGGTGGCGGCGGTCGCCGCCGCGGCCGGCCTGGAGGTCTCCGCGCACTGCGCACCCCACCAGCACCTGGCGGTGGCCGCGGCCACGCCGAATCTGCGGCACATCGAATGGTTCCACGACCACGTACGCATCGAGTCGGTGCTCTTCGACGGCGCGGTGTCCGCGAGCGGGGGTGCGGCGGAGGTGAGCCTGGATCGACCGGGCCACGGGTTGCAGCTGCGCGCTGGCGACGCGGAGGCCTACCGGGTGGGCTGAAGCCCGTCGCCTCCAATCAGGGCTTCGGCAGGCCGGTCGTCGCTCCTCCGGGCGACGGGCACGGGACCGCCTGGCCGAGGGTCACGGCGGTCTCCAACATCAGCGCGTGGACGAAGGCCTGCGGCAGATTGCCCCGCAACTGCCGTTGCCGGACGTCGTACTCCTCGGTGAACAACCCGGGCGGGCCGCAGGCCGCCCGGTTGCGCTCGAACCAGCGGTTCGCCTCCACCACGTCGCCGGCCTGCCAGGCGGCGAGCGATGCCGCGTAGCCGCAGAGCGAGAAGGCGCCCTCCGCGTCGCCCAGCGGGCGAGGGTCGGGGCGGAACCGGTACAGGTAGCCGTCGCTTTCCAGCTCCGCCAGGACCACCCGCCGGGTCGCCTCCGTACGCGGGTCGCCGGGGCGCAGCGCACCCCGGATCGCCGGAAACAGCAGTGCCGAGTCCACCCGCTCGTCGTCATACGCCCGCTGCCAACGCCCGGACGGGTGGTGGCCGTGTGCCGCCACGTCGGCGAGGATGGCATCGGCCAGGGCCGCCCACCGCGCCGCTCGCCCGCGGGTGGCCACCTCGGCTGCCGAGCGCAGCCCGGCCACGCACATCAACTTCGAGTGGGTCCACTGTCGGGGGCGCAGCTCCCAGATCCCCGCGTCCGGCTGCCGCCACCGGTCGGCGATCGTCCGCGCGACGAGCTCCATCGCCCGCCAGGAGTCGGCGTCCACCCGGTCGTACCTCGCGGCCGTGCCGAGCAGGTGCAGGACCTCGCCGAAGACGTCGAGCTGAAACTGCGTGCGCACCCAGTTGCCGATCCGCGGCGGCGCGCCCGGATACCCCTCGAGGTGGCTCAGCTCCTGCTGTTCCGGCACCGGGTCGCCGCCGACCGTGTAGGCCGGGGCGAGCTGGTCCCCGTCGGCCAGTACCCGTTCGGTGAGAAAGGCCACGGCCTCGTCCAGGAGGTCGTACCGGCCGATCAGCGCGGACGCGCGGCCGGCGAAGGCCTGGTCCCGCAGCCACGCGTAGCGGTAGTCGTAGTTGCGACCGGCCAGCGCCCGCTCGGGCAGCGCCGTGGTCACCGCCGCCACCATCCCGCCGCCCGGGCTGGTCAGGCCGCGCAGCACCACGTACGCGAACACGGCATCCCGGCGCGCGGGGCCTTCGGCCGACGGTGGCATCACCTCCCGCCAGGTGTGCTCGGTGGTCCGCCACAGCTGCGCGGGGTCAGGCGGCGCGTCGTCGAGCGGATGGGTGGCGATCTCCAACACCAGGTCGTGCCGGCCGCCCGCCGGCACCCTGATCTCGCCGCAGAGGGGGCCGTCGCTCGTTCGTCCCAGCATCTCCCCGCCGCTGTGCCGGAGATGGAGGTTGCCCGAGAGGGCCAGCCAGTGGCGGTCCACCAGCTGCGTCTCACGCACCGGCTCACGGCCGAAGTCCGCCCGTGGATCGAGCCGGACCCGGACGACCGCCTCGCGATCCAGTGCCCGGATCTGGCGCAGCAGCACAAGGCGGTGCTTCTCGCCGGGAAAGAGCAGGCTCTCCCGGCACTCGATGATGCCGTCCGTGGTCACCCATCGGCTCACCCAGATCAGGGACTCGGGCTCGTAGTGCCCGCCCCAGACGAACCGCGGATTCGCCGGGGTCACCAGATAGTCGCCGCGGCCGCCGACGAGCCGGCTGAAGAGGGCGGGGTCGGCCCACCCGGGAGCGCACAACCAGACCACATTCCCGTCCGGACCCACCAACGCGCCCCGGTGCCCGTCGGCGAGCAACGCGTACTCCCGCAGTACCGTGGGCCGAGTTCCTTGGCCGCCGGTCGCCTGTCCCGGCTCGTCGTCTTGCCGCACGGGCGGACACCTCCCACCAGCGTCGCAGCGCGATACCCCGCCCGACCCGTCCTACACCGGCGTCCGCCTTCCTCGGCCGCCGCGGGACTACCCGCCACCCGAAGGGGTACGGGAGGCGGAACCAGCGACACCGGAGGTGGCATGGGTCGGAAACGGCGACACGCACGGGTTGCGGTGATCACCGGTGCCAGTGCCGGGGTGGGGCGTGCGACCGCCCGACTGCTCGCCCAGCGGCGCATCGCCATCGCGTTGCTCGCCCGGGGACGTACCGGCCTGGACGCCGCCGCCGAGGAGGTGCGGGCGGCCGGCAGCCAGGCGCTGCCCATCGAGGTGGACGTGGCCGAGTACGACCAGGTCCTCGCCGCGGGACAGCGCGTGGAGACCGAACTCGGCCCCATCGACTTGTGGATCAACTGCGCCTTCAGCTCCGTCTTCGCCCCCTTCCAGCTGACGCAGCCGGAAGAGTTCCGTCGGGCGATGGAGGTCACCTACCTCGGCTACGTCCATGGCACCCGAGTCGCGCTCGCCCACATGGCACCGCGCGACGGCGGAACGATCGTGCAGGTCGGGTCGGCGCTGGCATATCGCGGCATCCCGCTGCAGGCCACCTACTGCGCGGCCAAGCACGCCATCGTCGGATTCACCGAAGCGTTGCGCTGCGAACTGCTGCACGACAAGAGCAACGTCAAGCTGACCATGGCGCACCTGCCCGCGGTCAACACCCCGCAGTTCGACTGGCTGCTGTCCCGGCTGCCCCGGCGCGCGCAGCCGGTTCCGCCCATCTACGAACCCGTGGTCGCGGCCCGCGCCATCGTGGCCGCCGCCGACCGGCCCGAGCGTCGGGAGTACTGGGTGGGCCTGTCCACCGTTCTCACCATCCTCGGAAACCGGATCGCGCCGGGCCTGCTCGACCGGTACCTGGCCCGCACCGGATACACCTCCCAGCAGACCGACCAGCCGAATGATCCGCACCGGCCGGCGAACCTGTGGCAACCGGCCGACGGCCCGGCCGGCCACGACTACGGCGCTCGGGGGAGCTTCACCGGCCGTGCGCACCGCCACAGCGTCCAGGCCTGGCTGTCCCGGCACCGCCTGATCGCCGCGGCCGGGCTGACCGGAGCGGCGGTCGGCGCGCTGGCCTGGCGTCGACACTGACGGGCGCACGAGCTGCGGGCTCAGGGAACCAGCACCACCTTGCCGCCGGCGTGACCGCCGTCGCTGAGCCGATGTGCCGCCGCGGCCTCCGCGAACGGGAAGACTGCGGCGACGGTGGCGGTCAGCTCGCCGCGGACGAGCCGGTCGACGGCCGCCGCGAGGTCGGCCTCGGACCGTCGCTCCGGGCCGGCGGTGAGCACCACGCCGAGCTCCTGAGCCGCGCCGTCGGCGATGGTGACGATGCGGTCGGTGCCGCCGCACAGTTCGATGGAGGCCGGCAGCGCGCCCTTTCCCGCCACGTCCAGCACGGCGTCGACGCCGTCGGGGGTGAGGGCGCGTACCCGGTCGACCAGCCCCGGGCCATAGGTGGTGGGGGTGGCGCCGAGGCCGCGGACTCGATCCTGATTCGCCCCGCTGGCCGTGCCGATCACGGTGGCGCCGCGGTCGGCTGCGAGCTGAACGGCGAGTTGGCCGACTCCGCCGCTCGCACCGTGGACGAGCAGGGTGTCCCCGGCGCCGACCCGGAGCAGGTCGAGGGCGCGGGTCGCGGTCTCCACAGCGACCGGCAGGGCCACGGCCGCCGCGAACTCCAGACCGTCCGGGAGTGTGCTGTAGGTGCTGGCGAGCGCGAACTCACCGTACGCGCCGGCCGGCGCGTCGGCCCAGCCAACCACCCGGTCGCCGACTGCGACGTCGGTGACGCCGTCGCCGAGGGCGTCCACGATGCCGGCCACGTCGACGCCGAGCACCGCGGGCAGCCGGGTCGGGAAGATCGCCTCCATCGCACCGCTGCGGATCTTGCCGTCGATCGGGTTGACCCCGGCGGCGCGGACCTGGACCCGGATCTGGGCCGGCCCGGGCGCCGGCAGCGGCACCTCGGTGAGACCCAGGACCTCAGGCCCGCCGAACGCGTTGAATGTGATCGCCTTCATGATCGGCTCCTTCGCTCTGCCGGAGGGTCCGGACGACTCTCTGGCGAATTAGCTGTCTGAGACAGGTAACCGTGCTGCGAGGCACCGAAATTTCCTGGCGACGAGTGACCGCAGTCACCGCTGATCCCAACAGGTAATCTGCCGTCGTGGAGAGGGATGACATACCGGCCGGGCACCGGCCACCGAGCGCCGCCGCGGGTGGGCCGGTCAGCTACGCCATCCTCCGGCTCGGCCGGATCCACCGGATACGTGCCGCTCAACTACTCCGCACCGTCGGCCTGCACCTCGGGCAGGAGGTGCTGATGATGCGCCTGTGGGAGTCCGGGCCGCAGCGGCAGGTCGACCTCGCCGCCGAGTTCGGCACCGACTCGGCGGGCATGACCCGCATCGTGCAGCGCCTCGAACGTGCCGGCTACGTACGCCGTGTGCCGGATCCTGACGACCGCCGGGCGACCCGGGTCGAACCCACGCCGGCCAGCCTCGCCCTGCGCGGACAGGTGGAGCGGATCTGGACGGAGCTGGAACGCTTCACCGTCGGCGGCCTGACCGCCGAGGAACAGCGCGACGCTATCCGCGCCATGGAGCGGCTGGAGGGCAATCTGCTGGCCGCCCCCGCGGCCGAGTAGTCGACCCGCCCCGCTGCAGAAAGTGAAATCACCGTGTCGACTGAACAGCACCGCCCCACCATCCGCCCTGCAGCCGGGTTAGATCTTGATGATCTCCAGGCTCTCGCGCGTCGCACGATCGACACCTGTTACCGCGGGTTCCTCGGCGACGAGGGAGTGGACTGGTTCATCGGCAGTGGCGCTTCGGACGCGCACGTGCGGAGTCATCTGGAGCGGGGTGGCGTGCACTGTCTCAGCCAGGACGGCCGAATCGTCGGCTTCTCCATCCTCGATGGTCCCACGATCGACCTGATGATGGTCGACCCGGATCATCGCCGTCGAGGGCTGGGCCGCCTCCTGCTTCGGCACGTGGAAGACACGCTCCTTGCCCGGTACTCGACCATCCGGCTGGAGAGCTTCGCGGACAATGCCGGGGCCAACTCCTTCTATGAGGCGTGCGGCTGGGCTCGCGGGGATCGGCTGGAGGGCGAGGGACCAGCCAAGGTCGAGTACACCAGGGACGGCACGGGCGGCTGAGGGCCACCCAGGTCGGTGGACGTACGCCTCCTCGATGAGAGGCTCCACATCGGTCGGGAGCGGTCACCGTCGTGCGGCGGCTGCGACCGGTCTGCCTACCGGAACGTCTCCGGCCTGCCGCCTCCACCGGGGCTGCGCGAGGCCGATCCGCTGCGTGTGCCACGCACTGTCGGCGCCGTTGCGGCGAGCCTGAACGCCGCACGCCGGCACGGCTGATCTCGATCTCTCCGGTCACGCCACCGTGGCCCCGCCACCCCGACCGGTCGATGCCTGGCGGGCTGCTGCGGCGCGTCACCGCCGTTACGAGAACGTGACGGGTGCATTTCGACGGCAGGTGTTGACGGCCTCATTGTGAGCGCTAACACTACGGCGGTCACAAAGTTTTGCGCGCGTCCGGAGAGGAGAGACAGCTCGTGGGCAAACGATTTCTGGCCGCACTCAGCGGTACGGTCCTGGCGCTCGGCCTCGTCGCCTGCGGCGGCGAGGGAGCCGGCGGCGGGGGCGACACCAGTGGGGACAGCCCCGCGGACCTGACCATCGGCGTCTCCATGCCGACCCAGACCTCCGAGCGGTGGATCGCCGACGGGAAGTCGGTGAAGGAGAAGCTGGAGGCGAAGGGCTACAAGGTCGACCTCCAGTACGCGGGCGACGACATCCCCACCCAGTCGCAGCAGGTCGACCAGATGATCACGCAGGGCGCGGATGTCCTGATCATCGCGGCGATCGACGGAACGGCACTGAGCGGCCAGTTGCAGGCGGCGGCCGACGCGAAGATCCCGGTCATCGCCTACGACCGGCTGATCCGCGACAGCCCCAACGTCGACTTCTACGTCAGCTTCGACAACTACAAAGTCGGCGTGGCCCAGGCCAGCGCGCTGCTGGTCGGCCTCGGCCTGCAGAACAAGGACGGCTCGAAGGGCAGCGCGACCGGCCCGTTCAACATCGAACTCTTCGCCGGCTCGCTGGACGACAACAACGCCCACTTCTTCTTCGACGGCGCCATGGACACGCTGAAGCCGTTCATCGACGACAAGTCGCTGCGGGTGAAGTCGGGCCAGACCGCCATCGAGCAGGTGGCGATCCTGCGCTGGCAGCAGGAGACCGCGCAGAAGCGGATGGAGGATCTGCTGACCTCGAGCTACAACGACGGTTCGAAGGTGCAGGGCGTCCTGTCGCCGTACGACGGCCTGTCGCGCGGAATCATCACCGCGCTGCAGAACGCCGGATACGGCGGCGCGGCCAACAAGATGCCCGTGGTGACCGGTCAGGACGCGGAGATCGCCTCGGTCAAGCTCATCAACGACGGTGTCCAGAGCTCCACCATCTTCAAGGACACCCGACTGCTGGCCGAGCAGGCCGTGATCGCGGCCGAGGCGTTCCTGCAGGAGAAGGAGGCGCAGGCCAACGACACCAAGACGTACAACAACGGCGTCAAGGTCGTCCCGTCCTACCTCCTGCCGGTCCAGACGGTCTACAAGGACGACATCAAGTCCGTCCTCGTCGACTCCGGCTACTGGACGGCCGACGAGGTCGCCAGCGGCCAGGCCAAGGGCTGACCGCGTCCGTCGGGTCCGGTGCCGGCCACGCGGCACCGGACCCGACGGAACCAACCACGACGGGTACGACCAGGACGGTGACCATGGCCGACAACATCCTCGAGATGCGCCGCATCACGAAGGCCTTCCCCGGAGTGAAGGCGCTCCAGGACGTGTCGCTCGCCGTGCGGCGCGGAGAGATCCACGCCATCTGCGGCGAGAACGGCGCGGGCAAATCGACCCTGATGAAGGTGCTCTCCGGCGTCCACCCCACCGGATCGTACGACGGCGAGATCGTCTTCGACGGTGCTCCGGTGCACTTCCGCGGCATCCGCGACAGCGAGGCCCAGGGGATCGTCATCATCCACCAGGAACTCGCCCTGGTGCCCTACCTCTCCGTCGCCGAGAACATCTTCCTCGGCAACGAACGGCGCGGGGCCGGTGGCCTGATCGACTGGAACCGCACCAACGCCGACGCGGCGCAGCTGCTCGCCTCCGTCGGGCTGCACGAGAACCCGGTCACCCCGGTCATCCAGCTCGGCGTCGGCAAACAGCAACTGGTGGAGATCGCCCGGGCACTGTCGAAGAAGGTACGACTGCTCATCCTCGACGAGCCGACCGCCGCGCTCAACGATCTCGACTCGGCGCACCTGCTCGACCTGCTGCGGCGACTGCGCAGCGAGGGAGTCACCTGCATCATGATCTCGCATAAGCTCAACGAGATCACCGCGATCGCCGACTCCACCACCGTGATCCGGGACGGGCGCACCGTCGAGACGCTCGACATGCGCTCCGGCGAGGCCACCCAGGACCGGATCATCCGCGGCATGGTGGGTCGGGACCTGTCGAGCTTCTACCCGGATCGGACCTCGTCACCGGGGGAGGAGGTCCTCCGGATCGAGGACTGGACCGTCCGGCACCCCACGCAGCAGCGCCTGGTGGTCGACGGCGTCAACCTCACCGTCCGCGCGGGCGAGGTCGTGGGCATCGCCGGGCTGATGGGGGCCGGCCGGACCGAGCTGGCGATGAGCGTGTTCGGCCGTTCGTACGGCCGGAGCGTCGGCGGCCGGCTCTTCGTCCGCGGCCGGGAGATCAGGGCACGCAACGTGGCGGAGGCCATCGAGAACGGTATCGCGTACGCCACCGAGGACCGCAAGCGCTTCGGGCTCAACCTGATCGACGACGTACGCCGCAACATCTCGGCGGCCGCGCTCGGCAAGCTCGCCCGGCTCGGCTGGGTCAACGGCAACGAGGAGATCAAGGTCGCCGAGGACGGCCGACGCGACATGAACATCAAGGCACCGAGCGTCATGTCCGGGGTCGGCAAGCTCTCCGGCGGCAACCAGCAGAAGGTCGTCCTGTCCAAGTGGCTCTTCACCGACCCGGACGTGCTCATCCTCGACGAGCCGACGCGCGGCATCGACGTCGGGGCGAAGTTCGAGATCTACACGATCATCAACCGGCTTGTCGCCGAGGGCAAGGCCGTCGTCCTCATCTCCTCCGAGCTGCCCGAACTGCTTGGAATGTGCGACCGGATCTACACCCTCGCGGCCGGCCGGATCACCGGTGAGATGTCGGTCGGCGAGGCCACCCAGGAGAACCTCATGGAGCTCATGACGAAGGACAGGGAGCTCGTCCGATGACCACCACGAAGCCGTCGGCGTCCCCGCAGCGCGCGTCGTCCGACGACGGCGCCACCGCCGCCCTGCACACCGGCACCAGCGATCCCCGGACCCTGATCCTCGGCAACCTGCGTCAGAGCGGGATCTACATCGCCCTGGTCGTGATAGTCGCCCTCTTCGCGGTCCTGACCGACGGTGTCTCGCTGAGCCCCGGCAACATCACGAACATCGTCCTGCAGTACTCGTACATCCTGGTGCTCGCGATCGGCATGGTCATCGTGATCATCGGCGGCCACATCGACCTGTCGGTCGGATCGGTGGTCGCGCTCACCGGCGCGGTCTCGGCCGTCCTGGTCATCCGGCAGGGACACCCGTGGTGGATCGGCGTGCTCGCCGCGCTGGCCGTCGGCATCGCGGTCGGCGCATGGCACGGCTTCTGGGTCGCGTACGCGGGGATCCCGGCGTTCATCGTGACCCTCGCCGGCATGCTGCTGTTCCGCGGGCTCACGCTGCGCGTGCTCGACAACATCTCGCTGTCGCCGTTCCCGGCCGAGTACCAGCGCGTCGCGGCCGGCTTTCTCAACGGACTTCTCGGCGGGCAGGGCTACGACGCCTTCACCCTGCTGATCGGGGCGGTCGCGGTGGCGGGCTACGCGGTCAGCGTCTTCCGGACCCGGCTCGCCCGCATCCGCTACCAGCAGCCCGTCGAGTCCTTCCCGCTCTTCGTGGCCCGCGTGCTGCTGGTCGGCGCGGTCATCATGTACTTCGCCTGGCAGTTGGCCCACGCGCGGGGGCTGCCGATCGTGCTGATCGTCCTGGCCGTGCTCGTGCTGGTCTACGGGCTGGTCACCCGGCGCACGGTCTTCGGCCGCCGGGTGTACGCGATCGGCGGCAACCTCTCCGCGGCGACGCTGTCCGGGGTGAAGGTCCGCACCGTCAACTTCTGGATGTTCGTGAACATGGGCTTCCTCGCGGCGGTGGCGGGCGTCATCTACTCCTCGCGGTCCAACGGGGCCCAGCCGGCCGCCGGGAACATGTTCGAACTGGACGCGATCGCCGCTGCCTTCATCGGCGGCGCGGCGGTCACCGGCGGCGTGGGCACCGTCGTGGGCGCCATGGTCGGCGGGCTCATCATGGCCGTGATGAGCAACGGCATGCAGCTCATGGGCGTCGACCAGTCGACGCAGTCGGTCGTGAAGGGACTCGTCCTGCTCGTCGCCGTCGCCTTCGACGTGTACAACAAGCGCCGCGCCGAGTCGACCCGCTGACTCCGCCGGATCGCCGCGGTGGCGGCCGGGTGGGAAACGTCCGGTCAGGCCGGCCGGCCGCCACTGCTGGCCCGGACCACGAGGGTCGGCTCCACCGGCGACGGCCTCGGTCCCTCCGCCGGGCCGTCCAGCAGATCCAGCAGGGCCGCGACGCACCGGCGGCCGACCTCGTCGAAGTCCTGGCGGACGGTGGTCAGGGGCGGGGTGAAGTACTCGGCCTCCGGAATGTCGTCGAATCCGACCACACTGACATCCTCCGGCACCCGGACGCCCCGCTGGTGGAGGGCCCGGAGGAGGCCGAGCGCCTGGTGGTCGTTGGCGCAGAAGACCGCCGTGACGTCCCGCCGCTCGGCGAGCGACCGCCCGATCTCGTAACCCGCGCGTGGACTCCAGTCGCCGGTGATGACCGGTGGGACGCGCCGGCCGGCGCCCTCGAGCGCCGACCGCCACCCCTCGATGCGGTCACCGGCCTCCAGCCAGTCCCGGGGGCCGGCGATGTGCAGGACCGTCTCGTGCCCGAGCGTGAGGAGGTGCTCGACGGCCAGGCGGGCACCGGCGACCTGGTCGACGGAGACGCTGGGCAGCTCGCCGTCACCCCCGGGCTCGACCAGCACCGCGGGTACGCCGGAGGGCAGGCCGTGCACGGCGACGGCCGCGCTGACCAAGGGTGCGATGACCGCGACCCCGGCCACCGACTGCGCGGTCAGCGTGTCGATGGCGGACGCGACCCCGGACCGGTCGAGTCGCTCCAGGGTGACGATGTTGATCCCGTAGCCGGCGGCGCGGGCGGCCCGCTCGATGCCTAGCAGGGTGGCCGCCGGGCCGTAGAGGATGGTGTCGAAGCTGACCACGCCGATGACCTTCGACCGCCGTGCCGCCAGCCCGCGAGCCAGCGCGTTCGGCCGGTAGTTGAGCTGGTGCACGGCTCGCAGCACGCGCTCCCGAGTCTCCTGACGGACGCTCGGGTGGTTGTTCAGGACCCGGGACACGGTCTGGTGCGAGACCCCGGCGAGCCGTGCGACATCGCTCATGACCGCGGCGCGCGCGGCTGGCTGCTGGTGCATTGTCAGGTCCCCCTCCGGGTCATCGTAGCCCCGCCGAAGTCGGCGCGAATCGACCTCCTACCAGGGGCGTTGCCGGTCGGTGCGCTCCCGGCGGGAGAGCACACCGACCGGCCGGCCGACGTTGGCGACGGTCCTCAGAACCCCTTGGCCAGTCGGAAGTAGGCCTGATTCCAGCGGATCTCGTTCGCGAGCCGTCGAGGGGTCGTCTCCGCGTCGATGACGAGGAGCTCGGTGCCGGTCATCTCGGCGAGGTCGTGCAGCTCCTCGGTCCCGACGGCCTGCGAGAGGACCGTGTGGTGCGGTGCTCCCGCGGTGAGCCAGGCCTCCGCCGACGTGCCGAGGTCGGGGCGGGGTCGCCACACCGCACGCGCCACCGGCAGCTTCGGCAGCGGCTGCGGGGGAGCGACCACGTCGATCTCGTTGGCGACCAGGCGGAACCGGTCGCCCATGTCGGCGAGGCCGAGCACCACGCCCGGGCCCGGTCGGGCGTCGAACACCAACCGGACCGGGTCCTCCCGTCCGCCGATGCCCAGCGGGTGGATCTCGACGCTAGGCGTCCCGGCGGCGATGCTCGGGCAGACCTCCAGCATGTGCGCGCCGAGGACCACTTCCTGCCCGGGCGTGAGGTCGTAGGTGTAGTCCTCCATGAAGGACGTGCCGCCGTCGGTGCCCACGGACATGGCCTTGAGCGTGTGCACGAGCACCGAGGTCTTCCAGTCGCCCTCGCCGCCGAACCCGTAGCCGTCCGCCATCAGGCGCTGCACGGCGATGCCGGGTAGCTGGCGCAGCCCGCCGAGGTCCTCGAAGTTGGTCGTGAAGGCGCCGAACCGGCCGGCGGTGAGGAACTGCCGCAGCCCGGCCTCGATGCGGGCGGCGTAGCGGAGGGAGTCGTGCCGGTTCCCGCCGGCCCGCAGCGCGGGGTCGAGCCGGTAACTGTCCTCGTACTCCTTGACCAGCTCGTCGATCCGCCCGTCGGAGACCGCGTCGACGGCGGCCACCAGGTCGTTCACCCCGTACGTGTTGACCGAGACGCCGAACCGCAGCTCCGCCTCGACCTTGTCGCCCTCGGTCACGGCCACGTCGCGCATGTTGTCGCCGAAGCGGACCAGGCGCAGCGACCGCATCGCGGCGTAGCCGACCGCCGCCCGGGTCCACGCCGCGATCCGCGCGACGACCTGCGGGTTGCTGACGTGCCCGGCGACCGTCTTGCGGGCGACCCCGAGCCGGCTCTGCACGTACCCGAACTCCCGGTCACCGTGGGCGGCCTGGTTGAGGTTCATGAAGTCCATGTCGATCTCGGACCACGGCAGTGCGACGTTCGCCTGGGTGTGCAGGTGCAGCAGGGGGGTACGCAGGGCGTCCAGGCCGGAGATCCACATCTTGGCCGGTGAGAAGGTGTGCATCCAGGCGATCACCCCGACCGCTCCCTGGGCGGCGGCGTCCCGGCACACGGCCAGGATCTCGGAGCTGGACGTGAGCACGGGCTTCCAGACCACCCGGGCGGGGATGGCGGGATCGGCGTCGAGCTGCGCGGCGATCTGCTGGGACTGGGCGGCCACCTGAGCCAGGGTCTCCGGGCCGTAGAGCCCCTGGCTGCCGGTGAGGAACCAGACCTCGGGGGCCGGGGATGGGCGAGTCATGCGTTTTGCCTTCCGATCATCGGGTGGGGGGCTACTGCTTGCGGAAGCCGATGAGGCGTTGGAGCACGATGAACGCGAACAGCAGACCGCCGATCACGATCTTGGTCCACCAGGAGTTGAGGGTGCCGTCGAAGGTGATCAGCGTCTGGATCACACCGAGCACCAGCACGCCGAGCACCGTGCCCAGGACGTAGCCGGCCCCGCCGGTGAGCAGGGTGCCGCCGATGACCACGGCGGCGATCGCGTCCAACTCCATGCCGACGGCGATCAGCGGGGCCCCGGAGAGGGTGTAGAAGGACAACAGGATGCCGCCGATGGCCGAGCAGAGCCCGCTGATGGTGTAGACGGCGATCCGGGTACGGCCCACCGGCAGGCCCATCAGCAGCGCCGACTGCGGGTTCCCGCCGATCGCGTACACGTTGCGGCCCAGTCGGGTGTACGCCAGCGTGTACGCGGCCAGCGCGACCACCACGAGCGTGACCAGGACGCTGACGGTCAGGAAGTTGTCGCCGATGCGGATCCGTTCCTGCGCGACGCCCGTCCAGAAGCCGTCGGTGATCGGGATGGACGAGGAGCTGATCCAGGTGCACAGGCCGCGGGCGAAGAACATGCCGGCCAATGTCACGATGAAGGGCTGGATCTCGAAGAAGTGGATGACGCAGCCCATCGCGAAACCGAGCGTCGGACCGATCAGCAGCGCGATCAGCAGCACCAGCGCGGGCGGCAGCCCATCGCGCAGCAGCGCGGCCGAGACCATGGCGGTCATCGCCACCACCGACCCCACCGACAGGTCGATGCCGCCGGTGAGGATCACGAAGGTCATGCCGACCGCGACCACGAGCAGGAACCCGTTGTCGATGAAGACGTTGTAGACGACCTGGACGTCGGAGAAGGCCCGGTACTGGGACACCCCGATGCCGTACATGACCAGGAGCAGGCCGAGGCTGACCAGCACCGGCACCTGCCGCCGCGGCAGCTGCCACGACGTCGCGCGGTCCCGCCGGTCGGCGAGTGGGGTCGTGCTCATGCCGGCACCTGCTCCTTCTGCTCGCCGACCGGCGCCACCGGTCGTCCGCCGGGCGGGCGCCTGCGGCGGAACCTGGCGCGGAAGGCGGGGGCCTGGATGAGGCAGACCGCGATCACGACCATCGCCTTGAACAGCAGGGACGTCTGCGGGTCGATGTTCATGGCGTAGACCGAGGTGGTCAGGGTCTGGATGAGGAGCGCGCCGACGACCGTGCCGCCGAGGTAGAACCGGCCGCCGACCAGCGAGGTGCCACCGATGACCACGGCGAGGATCGCGTCGAGTTCGACCCACAGTCCGGCGGCGTTGCCGTCCGCGCTGGAGACGTTCGCGGTCATCATGAAGCCCGCCACGGCGGCGCACGCCGCGCTCACGACGTAGACGAGCAGCTTGATCCGTCGTGCGCGGATGCCCGCCAGCCGGCTGGCCTCGGCGTTGCCCCCGACCGCCTCGATGATCATCCCGAGGGCGGTGCGGCGGGTCAGCACGGCCACCAGCAGCGTCACCGCCAGCGCGAGGACGATGGCGAACGGCAGGGTCAGCACGTGCCCCACCCCGATCATCCGGTACGGGTCGCTGTTGACGGTGATGATCTGGCCCGAGGTGATGAGCTGCGCGAGGCCCCGGCCGGCGACCATCAGGATCAGCGTGGCGATGATCGGCTGGATGCCGATCACCGCCACCAGAGCCCCGTTCCACAGGCCGAGCAGCAGGGCGATCCCGATGGCGATGGCCAGGGCGACCAGGACGCCGCCGAGGCTGTTCTGGTCGGGCTGACGGCTGATGTAGAGGCAGGCCACCGCGCCGCTGACGGCGACCACGGAGCCGACCGAGAGGTCGATCCCGCCGGTCGCGATGACGAGCGTCATGCCCAGGGCGACGAGGATCAGCGGCGCGCTGAGCCGCACGATGTCGATGAGGCTGCCGTACAGGTGCCCATTCTTGATCTCCACGGCGAGGAAGCTGGGCCGGTAGGCCGCGTTCGCCGCCAGGAGCAGCACGAGAACCACGACCGGCCAGAAGAGCCGGTGGCCGGTGACGGCCGGAAGACGTGTCCGCCAGGCGCTCATGCCTCTGCCTCCTTCCGTCCCGCCCCGCCGGCGATGACGCGCATGATGCGGTCGGCGTCGAGGTTGTCGTCGTTGGTCAGTTCGGTGACCATCTGCCGGTCACGCATCACGGCGACCTTGTGGCTGAGTCGCAGCACCTCCTCCAGCTCGGCGGAGATGAACAGCACCGCCATGCCGCCGTCGGCGAGCTGCACCACCAGGCGCTGGATCTCCGCCTTCGCGCCGACGTCGATGCCGCGCGTCGGCTCGTCGAGGATCAGCAGGCGCGGCTCCGTGATCAGCCACCGGGCGAGCACGACCTTCTGCTGGTTGCCGCCGGACAGGTTCCGCACCGGCATGTCCGGATCGGTCGGGCGGATGCTCAGCGCCTCGATGTAACGCTGGACCAGGTCGTCCTGCCGTCGCCGCGGCACCGGCCGCAGCCAGCCACGGGCCGCCTGGAGGGCCAGGATGATGTTCTCGCGGACCGACAGCTCGCCCACCAGGCCCTCGGCGCGCCGGTTCTCCGAGCAGAACGCGATGTTCCGCTCGATGGCGGCGACCGGCCCGCGGATGGCGGTCGGCCGGCCGTCCACGGCGAGCCGACCACGGTCGGCGCGGTCGGCGCCGAAGAACAACCGCGCGGCCTCGGTACGTCCCGAGCCCAGCAACCCGGCCAGACCGACCACCTCCCCTTGGTGGATGGTCAGGCTGAACGGCTCGACCGAGCCGCTCCGGCCCAGCCCGGTCGCCTCGACGACAGGCGTGCCCGCCTCGACGGCGCGCGGGTCCCGTCCCGCCTGTTCGTCGAGGCGTTCCAGCGCGTCGAGCTCCTTGCCGATCATCTTCTCCACCAGGGCGAGCTGGGGCAGCTCCGCGGTGGGGTACTCGCCGACGAGGCGGCCGTTGCGCAGCACCGTGATCCGGTCGGCGATCTCGTAGACCTGGTCGAGGAAGTGGGTGACGAAGAGGATCGCGATGCCGTCGTCGCGCAGCCGGCGCATGGTCCGCATGAGCTGCCGCACCTCGTCGGCGTCCAGGCTGGACGTGGGCTCGTCGAGGATGAGGACCCGGGCCCGTACGTCGACGGCCCGGGCGATCGCCACCATCTGCTGGACGGCGAGCGAGTGGTTCCCGAGCAGCTCGCCGACGTCGATGTCCAGGTTCAGTCGGGCCAGCAGGTCCGACGCGCGGCGGCGCATCTCCCGCCACCGCACCGCGCCGAGCCGCCGCGGCTGCCGCCCGATGAAGATGTTCTCCGCCACCGAGAGGTTGGGGCAGAGGTTGACCTCCTGGTAGACGGTGCTGACGCCGGACTCGGTGGCCTGCATGGGGCCGGAGAAGGAGACCGGGCTGCCGTCGAGGGTGACGGTGCCGGCATCGTGGCCGTACACCCCGGTCAGCACCTTGATCAGAGTGGACTTGCCGGCGCCGTTCTCGCCCATGAGGGCGTGCACCTCGCCCGGGAACATGCGGAAGTCGACCCCGTCGAGGGCCCGTACCCCCGGGAAGAACTTGCTGATCGCGGTCATCGTCAGGACCGGATGCCTATCCGACATCCCACCAGACCTTTCGTGATTGTCGTCAGGTGCGTGGCCGTCGCGACCGTGCGGGGGCCCGGAGCGTCGGGTCACGGGAGAGCGAGCGGTCGGGCCGGCGGTGTGGTGGACACCGCCGGCCCGTTCCCGCGCCGGGGCGAACGGTCACGGCGAGGCGCGGCCTACCCCGGGGCCGGCGTCAGTACTTGCGGTTGGGCAGCGCCGCCTTCGCCGTGTCCTGCGTGAAGGTGGTCTCCTCGGTCTCGATGCGCGCGGGCACCTCCTCGCCGGCGTGCACCTTCTTCGCCAGCTCCATCAGCTGGGGGCCGAGCAGCGGGCTGCACTCCGCGATGAAGTTGAACTTCCCGTCGGCGAGGGCCTGCATGCCGTCCTTGACCGCGTCGACGGTGATGATCTTGATGTCCTTGCCGGGCACCTTGCCGGCCGCCGTGATGGCTTCCAGCGCCCCCAGGCCCATGTCGTCGTTGTGCGCGAAGAGCACGTCGATCTTCGGGTTGGCCTTGAGGAACTGCTCCATGACCGCCTTGCCGCCGGCCCGCGTGAAGTCGCCGCTCTGCGATGCGATGATCTTCAGGTTGGGGTTCGCCGCGATCGCCTCGGCGAAGCCCTTCTTCCGGTCGTTGGCCGGCGCCGAGCCCGTGGTGCCCTGCAGCTCCACGATGTTCACCGGGCCCGTCGCGGCCTTGGTCTCCTCGATCAACCACTCGCCCGAGAGCCGGCCCTCCTTCACGAAGTCGGAGCCGAGGAAGGTCTTGTAGAGCGACTTGTCGGCCGAGTCGACGGCGCGGTCGGTCAGGATCACCGGGATGCCGGCGTCCTTCGCCTCCTTGAGCACGGTGTCCCAGCCCGACTCCACCACCGGCGAGAAGGCGATCACGTCCACCTTCTGCTGGATGAAGTTGCGGATCGCCTTGATCTGGTTCTCCTGCTTCTGCTGGGCGTCGTCGAACTTCAGCTCGATGCCGGCCTCGGCGGCGGCGTCCTTGACGGAGGTGGTGTTCGCGGTGCGCCAGCCGCTCTCGGCACCGACCTGCGAGAAGCCGAGGACGATCTTGCCGTCGTCGCCGCCGGCCGCTCCGCCGGTGTCGCTGTTGGCGCACGCGGTCAACCCGGCGGCGAGCAGGCCGGCGGCCAGGACGGCGCCGAACCGGCGGCGGGTGAGGGGACTTCCGGTGATTCTCATGTGCGGACTCCTTGTGGCGTTGAGGGGGTGGGACGGTTGGCGGTGCCGGCCCGAACCGGCGGGTGGCCGGCCGGGCGACCCGTGACGAAGGTGCGTTCGACCAGCCGGCCCTCAGGGAGTGGGGTCGGCCGGAGGTACCGGGGGCGCTACCGGCGCGGTGACGGGACGGTGTTCTGCCCGTAGACGTTCTGGTAGCGCGCGTAGAGGGAGTCGATGTCCTCGGCGGCGATCGGCAGGGGCTCGCCCAGCGCCCGGGTCAGGTGGGCGGTACGGGCGACGTCCTCGCACATCACCGCCGCCTTGACCGCCGCCTTGGCGTTCGGGCCGATGGTGAAGACGCCGTGGTTGCGCATCAGCACCGCGGGCGAGCGGTGCCCGGAGAGGGTCGCCACGATGCCCTTGCCGATGTCGTCGCCGCCGATCAGCGCGAACGGTCCGACCGGGATCTCCCCGCCGAACTCGTCGGCCTG
The DNA here is from genome assembly GCF_027497215.1 of Micromonospora sp. WMMD812. Lineage (NCBI taxonomy): Bacteria > Bacillati > Actinomycetota > Actinomycetes > Micromonosporales > Micromonosporaceae > Micromonospora > Micromonospora sp. WMMD812. The sequence goes on from NZ_CP114904.1 coordinate 7,085,346, forward strand.
GGCGGTGAGGTGGCAGGGGATCGACTCGCCGCGTGCGGCCCAGGCGGTCGCGTAGCCGCTGTGCGTGTGCACGACACCGCCGACGTCCGGCATGGCCCGGTAGACGTAGGCGTGCGACGCGGTGTCGCTCGACGGGGAGAGATCACCCTCCACCACGACACCGTCGAGGTCACAGACGACCATGTTGTCGGGCCGCAGGTCGTCGTAGGAGACCCCGCTCGGCTTGATCACCATGAGGTCCCGGCCCGGGACGCGCGCCGAGACGTTGCCGGCGGTCCAGGCGACCAGGTGGTACCGGACCAGCTCGGCGTGCAGGGCGGCCACGGTCTCGCGGAGCCCCGCGACCGCGCCGTCGTCGTCGGGGAGCACGCTCATGCCATCACCTCCAGAGTGGGAGCGGCCTCGCGGGCCGGCGCGGGTACGGCCGCCGACCGGGCGGCGTTACGGATGGCCCGCAGGCGCAGCAACACGTCGTCGCCGCCGCGGCCGAAGTGGTCGTGCAGGCGCCGGTACTCGGCGTACAGCGCGTCGTAGGCGCGGACCCGCTCCGGGTCCGGCAGGTACGCGTCACGGTGGACCCGGCCCATCGCCGCGGACGCGGTCGGCACGTCACGGTGGGCGCCCGCCGCGACCGCCGCGTGGATCGCCGAGCCGAGTGCCGGTCCCTGCGCCGAGCCGATGATGCTCAGTGGCCGGTTGGTGACGTCCGCGTAGATCTGCATCAGCAGCGGGTTGCCGGTCAGCCCGCCGGCGATGACCAGTTCGTCCACGGGCACCCCCGCGTCGGCGAACGCCTCGATGATCATCCGGGTGCCGTACGCGGTGGACTCCAGCAGCGCCCGGTAGATGTCCGGCGGTCGGGTTGCCAGGGTCAGCCCCACGATCACACCGCTCAGGTCGTGGTTGACCAGCAGCGACCGGTTGCCGTTCCACCAGTCGAGCGCCACCAGGCCGTGTGCGCCCACCGGCTGCGCGGCGGCCTGCTCGCTCAGTGCCTGGTGCGAGGCGTACCCGTCGGGTGCGGCGTGGTCCACGTGCCAGCCGAAGATGTCGCCCACGCCGCTCTGCCCGGCCTCGTAGCCCCAGCGGCCGGCGCTGATGCCGCCGTCGACCACGCCGCACATGCCGGCGACCTCGGCCAGTTGGGTGCCGTTGAGCACGTGGCAGGTGGAGGTGCCCATGATGGCGACCATCCGGCCCGGGTCGAGGGCCTGCGCGGCCGCCGCGGTGACGTGGGCGTCCACGTTGCCGACCGCCACGGCGACGCCCTCGGGCAGCCCGGTCCACGCCGCCGCCTGCGCGGTCAGGCCGCCGGCGCGGTCACCGAGCGCGGCCAGCGGACCGTCGATCTTCTCGACGAAGTCGGCGAAGTCCGGGTTGAGCGCGGCGAGGTAGTCGCGGGACGGGTAGCGCCCGTCCTGCCGGATGCCCTTGTAGCCCGCCGTGCACACGTTGCGGGTCTCGACGCCGCACAGCTGCCAGACGATCCAGTCGGCGGCCTCGATCCAGCGTTCGGCCCGGTCGTAGATCTCGGGATCCTCCTCCAGCAGCTGCAGGGCCTTGGCGTACTGCCACTCGGCGGAGATCTTGCCGCCGTACCGTCCGATCCACGGCTCCCGGCGCTCGTGTGCCAGCGCGTTGATGCGGTCGGCTTGCTGCTGGGCGGCGTGGTGCTTCCACAGCTTGACGTAGGCGTGCGGGCGGGTGCGCAGGTCGGGCAGCTCGCACAGGGGAGTGCCGTCGGCCAGGGTGGGCAGCACGGTGCAGGCGGTGAAGTCGATGCCGATGCCGACGACCTGGGCGGCCGGCACGCCGCTCGCCGCCAGGGCCTCCGGCACGGCGTGCCGCAGCACCTCGCGGTAGTCGTCGGGGTCCTGCACGGCCCAGTCGGCCGGCAGCTGCTGCCCGTCGGCGGCCAGCACCGAGTCCATGACGCCGCTGCGGTAGGGGTGCACCGCCGTGCCCAGCTCGGCGCCGTCGCGTACGCGCACCACCAGTGCGCGCCCGGACAACGTTCCGAAGTCGACGCCGACGACGAACCGGTCGTCCGGCTCGGTCGAAAGGCTCATGACATCCTCCGCTCGCCTGCTGGCCATAGTGTTAGCGCTCACATAAACATCCGTCAAGACTTGTTTCGAAACGTGCGCGTAATGGCGTCTGCTCCCCACCGTGACCGGCCACAATCGCTCGTACGCTGGTGGCGCGGCCGCCGCGCTGAACCGCCGTACCCCGTGACGAAGCAGCGATGTGTGCGCTCACGGGGCGGCTTCCTGCCGGTCATCCCGGCCGCAGGTCGGCCGGGGCGGGAGCCGCGCGGCCGCGCGGGCGGCGGCCCGGTCGGCGACCAGGCCACCGCCCGCGCGGACGGCGAGTTTCGGCAGCGGCGGTGAGCCGCCCCTACGGTGTGAGCTCCCGGTTCGCCCGGGCGGCGCCGGAGACCACGCGAGCCAGGTCCGCCGGGCTGAACCGCCCCGCCCTGCGGAACTGCGCGGCGATGAGGGCGACCGTCGACACGAAGTGACCGTGGCTGGCGAAGGGCGCGTGGTCCCACACCAGGTCGAGGAAGGTCGGGCCGTCGTCGCCGGGCGAGGGGATGCCCGCGACGGGTACGTCGTACCGGGGCAGCCCGTCGTCGCGCTTGTGGTTCGGCACGCCGGTGTCGATGGGCCCGAAGACGATCGTCGGTTCGACCCGGCGGAAGTACGACGAGACGGGCTGGGTGTCGCTGATGTAGTACGGGCGCAGGGTGAGCTCGTGCGTGGTGAAGAGCGGGTCACCCGACGCCGTGGTGCTCGCGTGCGTGATGGCCGAGCGGGCGTAGTCGCCGTCGCGCTTCAGGTGGCGGTAGAGGGACAGCTCGCGGTAGGTGCCGTTGCCGGGGTTGCCGAGGATCTGCAGGAGGACCGGACCCCAGAAGATCGATTGCGTGTCGGGACGGTCCAGCGCCCGCTCGATCCGGATGCTGAAGGGCATCCGGATGTCGATGGTGTCGCCGCGCCGCCAGGTGCGGCTCAGGGTCAGGTAGCTGCCGGGCTTGGGGTTGCCCTTCTGCGCCACGCCGTTGATCGAGACGAAGAAGCCCTTCTCGACCCAGCCGGGCACCCGCAGCTTGATGTCGAGCCGGCCACTGCCGTTCACGGTCAGCCTGGTGCGGTCCTCCCGCGGGTACGTCGTCTCCTGGGTGATGACGAAGCCCTTCTCCGCCCAGTTCAGGGTGGACGAGGCGTAGAGGTTGACCCACAGGCTCCGGCCGTCGGCCGACTTGAAGTAGATCGTCTCCTGGTATTTGGTGTGGTTCTCCAACCCGGTCCCGCCGCAGCACGTGCCGGTGTTGCCGTAGCTGCGGTTGGCGCCCGGGGTCAGCGGCTGGAAGTAGGTGACCTGCGGGTTGCTGACGCTGGTGGTGTCGGCGCGGGAGCCCGTGATCTGGTTCAGCAGGCCCCGCTCGTAGTAGTCCATGTAGGCCGCGTCGTGCTCGTGGAGGAACAGGTTGCGGGCAAGCTTGATGAGGTTGTACGTGGTGCAGGTCTCCGCGCCGCCCTGCGCGATGGCGTTCGCGATGTTGTCCCGGTTCTGGAACATCTCGATGTTGTTGTTGGAGCCGGGGTAGTTCCCGCTGGTCCCGCCGTTGGCGAACATGCGGTGCGGGACCACCATGCCGAAGAAGTTCTTCGCGGCCTGGAAGTACTCGCGGTCGCCGCTGTGCTCGTAGACGCGCAGGTAGCCGACGAACTGCGGCACGTGCGAGTTGGCGTGCAGCCGGTCAGGGCGGCGACGGCCGGGATTGGTCTCCGGTGTGACGACGAGGATGTCGCGGTTCTCGACGCACGGGTCGAAGAGCGACTCCCGGTTGTCGAAGAACTTCGCCGTGTCCAGGTGCTTCGCCTGCCCGGTGAGCGCGTAGATCTCGGGGAAGACCTCGTTCGCCCCGCCGGTCTCGCCGGCGATGTAGAGGTCCCACATGTAATTCAGGTTGTCGCGGGTGATCGGCCCGGTGTAGTCGGGGTGGTTCTTGTCGCCGACGGTCAGGGCGAGGTGCGCCCAGTCGGCCATCGTCGTGACGACGTCGAGGGCCTTCTGGTTGTCCGTGTGGTAGTGCGCGTCCAGCAGGCCCCGCATGATCTTGTGTTGGGTGTACCAGGGGGCCCAGGTGTTCGTGCTCGCGTTGCCGCCGTAGACGGCCCAGCGCGGCGGGCCGAGCCGGAGCACGGCGTCCTCCGGGATGGCGCCCAGGTAACCCGGATGGGTCGGAACCCAGAGCGCGGTTCCACCGTCCTGGCTCGGCACGACACCGCCGTCGCGGCTGTTCGGGGAGGAGTCGGGGACGGTGGTGCCGCCGTCCTCGTCGAACCGGTACCAGGCGATCGTCCCGCCGCCGGTGGTCCCGGCGGGCGAGTCCAGCAGCGACTGCACCTGCTGCGGGGTCAGGGCCCGGTCGAAGACGTGGAACTCGTCGATGGTCGCGTCCAGGAACGGGTCGCCGTACTGGGATCGGCCGATCCACCGGTTGCCGGGGTTCCCGAGGTGCGAGGGGTTGAGCGTCATGTTGGTGTTCGTGCCGGCGGGCTGACCGTTGACGTACAGCGTTCCGGTGTTCTGCGAGAGGGTGGCGGCCAGGTGCACCCACTGGTTGGTGGGCAACGGGGTGTTGCCGTTGATCTGCTGCTCGCCGCCGGATCCGCCGACGGTGATCGCGAACCGCGGCGCGTTTCCGGCAGCGCCGGCGCGCGGCGTGAGGAACATGTTGACCGTGGTGTTCTGACCGAAGTCGAACAGCCGGCTCCAGTTCTGGGTGGAGCCGAGATTCACCCAGGTGGCGATGGTGAAGTCGGTGAGCTGGCTGATCGCCTCCTGGGGAAGGGTCACGTACTGCGCCCGGCTGGGTCCGTTCAGGCGCAGCCCGTTACCGAACCGGCCCGGCACCCGGCCGATCTGCGGCGGCTCCTGCGGGTCCTCGCCCCCCGGGCCGCCGGTGCCCATCCGTGCGGTGATCGCGCTCTGGCAGGCGGCGAGCTCGTCGACCATCCAGTCGAGCTTGGTCTTGAAGATCGGCTCGCCCTGGTCGGCGTACGCCTGCGCCAGGGCGGTCATGAAGTGTCCGGCCCAGTGGCCGCTGAGCAGCCCACCGTCCTCCCAGCCGCCCGGCACGGAGACCCCCGACGGGTTCGGCCGGCCGGCCTGGTTGTTGAAGAGCACCAGGAAGCGCCGCTCGTCGAACTGCCGGAGGTAGTCCTTGGTGCGGTCACGCTTCTCCTGCAGCAGGCCGTTGCCCAGCCGCACCTCCCGTAGCTGGAACGGCCGGACCGGGGCGGTGCCGCCGGGGCCGGGAGAGGGCGCGGCCGGCCGGAGCCCGGTCGGGGTGGCCGCCGCCTCGGCCGTCGGCGCGGCCTGGGCGGCCGCCGGAAGCGCGCCGACGCCGGCCGCCGCGGCGGCGCCGACAGCGGAGGCCTGGAGCAGCTGACGTCGATTGACGGAGAGCTTGTCGGATGGGGCCACTGGAGATCGTCCTTCCAACGTGGGAATAGGTGCAGGCCGCCTGGCCAGGTGTCCGGGTCCGCGGGGTCGAGGTAGGCCCGGCTCGCACCGCTGAGGCGGGCCGCTGGGGTGTGGACGGGTGGACGCGCCACCGTGGACGGGAACCGCCGCCTGCTGGGAGTGTGAGCGTTCACTTAAGCGAGCGTCAATCCCTGCATCCAAGAAAGTTCGGGGTTTGACACGTCCACGAAATGTATCTATGTTAACGCTCAACATCATGCCTCGGTCGGTCCTGCGACCACGCGAACCGTCCTGCGCCGCCGCCACGGCCCGGTCGACGCGGGCGAGACGCTGACCGTGCCGGGTGGACGCGACCGATCGAGGAGGGCGCCGTGGCCGCCACCACCTTCGACGTGTCGGAGCTGTGGACGCCGGCGGTCCGCCGTGACCCGCACGACTTCTACGACCGGGTACGGCGGGCCGGCCGGCCGGTGCTCCAGGTCGATGCGGCGGGCAACCGGCTCTGGGTGGTCGCCGGACACGCGGACGTCGTGGCGGGCCTCCGTCATCCCGGGATCGGGCACGCGATCCACCGGCACTGCCCAGTGCCGCGTCAGTCGCGGCCGCCTCCGACGGACGAGGTGGCCAGGATCGAGGCGCGCCAACTGATCAACCTGGACCCGCCCGACCACACGCGGCTGCGCGGGTTGGTCAGCGGCGGCTTCACGGCACGGGCGGTGGCACGGTTGGAGCCGTGGATCGGCGCCCTCGCCGATCGCCTCGTCGCGCAGGCACGGCGGCGGGGTCGGATCGACGCGGTCGCCGACCTCGCCGACCCCGTGCCGGTGAACGTCATCGCCGAGCTGGTGGGCGTACCGGAGGCCGACCGCCCGCGCTTCCGGGCCTGGTCCGCGGCGATCGTCTCGGCCAGCCCGCACGGACCGACCGCCACCCGCGAGTTCGCGGCCTACCTGGACGAACTGGCGGCCCGGCGACGGGCGGACCCCCGCGACGACCTGGTGTCCGAACTGACCGCGCAGGAGGACAGCGAGCAGCGGCTCGACCGCGACGAGCTCGTGGCGCTCGTGCAACTGCTGCTGATCGCGGGCCAGGAGACAACCGTCGACCTCATCGTCAACGGCATCCGGCTCCTTCTCACGCACCCGTCGCAGTGGCAGGCGCTACGAGAGCGGCCCGCGCTCGCGGCCGCCGTGGTCGAGGAGACACTCCGGTTCCGCGGACCGGTCGAGATCGTGCCGCCGCGGTTCGCCTTCGAGGACGTGGTGATCGGTGGTGGGTGGATCCCGGCGTTCGATCGGGTGGGGCTGTCGCTGTGGGGGGCCAACCGCGATCCGGCGGTGTTCGACCGGCCCCACGAGTTCGACATCCACCGCGCGGACCTGCGCCGGCACATCGCGTTCGGGCACGGGATCCACTTCTGTCTCGGCGCCCATCTGGCCCGCCTCGAGAGCCGGATCATGTTCGAACGGATCGCGCGGCACCTGCCGGACCTGCGGCTCGCCGTCGACGCCGGTGACCTCGACGCGTTCCGGCTGCACCGCGACCACCTGCCGCTGCGGGTGTGAGACGCGCGAGGTGAGCCGCGGCCGGCGGGCGGCGGGTCAGGCCCTCGGCGCGGCGGAGCTCTCGCGGGCGACCAGTTCGGGAGCCAGCAGCATGTGCTCGATGGGGTGCCCCGACGAGCCGATCTTGCGGAGCAGCATGTCGATGCTCAGCCGGCCGAGTTCGGCGAAGTCCTGGCGGACGGTGGTCAGGGGCGGAAGGAAGTACTCCGAGTCGGGCATGCCGTCGAACCCGACGACGCTCACGTCCTCGGGCACCCGCCGGCCCGCCTCGTGCAGCGCGCGCAGCACACCCAGGGCGATCTGGTCGTTCGCGCAGAAGATCGCGGTGACGGTCGGGTCGGCCGCCAGCTTCCTGCCCTGCTCGTAGCCCGACCGGGCACTCCACTCCTGTGGCCCGACCGGTGGCACGAGCGCGCCGGCGGCGTACAGGGTGTCCCGCCAGCCCTCGACCCGCTCCACCGCCTCCGGCCAGTCGGCCGGGCCGGCGACGTGGTGCACGGTGGCGTGGCCGAGGTCCAGAAGGTGGCGGGTGGCGAGGGCCGCCCCGGCCCGGTTGTCGATCCGGACCGTGGGGACGCTGTCGTCGTCCGCGCCGCCGCCCACGCCGACGCAGGCGAGCACGGACGCCACCTCGACGAGCGCGTTGGTCACGGCCGGCTTCGGCGAGATGGCGATGATGCCCTCGACCGACTGCTGTGCGAGCCGGTCGACCGCGTCGAGGACCGATTGCCGGTCGAGGCGGCGGACGGTGGCCACGCTGACGAAGTAGCCGGCGGCGCGGGCGGCGTCCTCGATGGCGTACAGCATCGAGGCGGGGCCGAACAGGGTGCTCTCGAAGCCGACGATGCCGAGCGTGCCGGAGCGTCGGGTGACCAGCGTGCGCGCGGCCAGGTTGCGGCGGTAGTTGAGCGCCTCCATCGCCTGGACGACACGCTCTCTAGTCTCCTGCCGAACGTTCGGATGATTGTTCAGCACCCGCGAGACGGTCTGATGGGACACGCCGGCGAGCCGTGCGACGTCCCGCATGATCGTCGCCCGCGGCCGCGGCGTGCTGCCGGTCTCCGCCTGATCCGCTGAACCTCCCCGAGGCACTGGCCCTACCTTCTGCTCGGCATCGTCGATCACTTTAGCGCTGGGAACCCGGGCGGCCGGATGCGCCGGTGGGGAAGCCGCTCCGCGCGCGACGCCGCGGATGCCGCTGGTGGCGTCGACGGCGCTGGTGTCCGCACCGGTCACGGCAGCGCCTCGTCCCGCTGCGGCTCGCGAGGACGCCGGGGAGCCGGCGGGGCAGCCGGGCCGGTGGACTCACGGACGACCAGGCGGCAGGGCTGCCGGAGGACCCCACGCGACGGTGTCCCGTCGAGCGCGGCGAACAGGTGCATGACCGCGCTCGCGCCGAGCTGCTCGAGGTTGAGGTCGACGGTGGTCAGGGGAGGCCGGCAGTCGGTCGCGAAGTCCTCCCAGTTGTCGTAGCCGACGATGGCGACGTCGTCGGGGATCCGGCGACCGAGGTCGAGCAATGTCTGGGCGACCCCGGTCGCGATCTGGTCGTTGCCGCAGAAGACGGCGTCGACGTCGGGGTCGGCGCTGAGGAGCATGTGGGCGGCGTGCCGGCCCCAGCGCTGCGACCACTCGCCGTAGAGCGGCTCCCGGCCGGCCAGGGGTAGCCCGTGCTCCTCGAGGACGGCCCGCAGCCCGGTGACCCGGTCGCGGGCGGCCCGGTAGCTGTGCGGCCCGGTGACGTGGGCGATCCGGCGCCGGCCGAGAGCGACGAGGTGCTCGGCGGCGAGGCGGGCGCCGCCCTCGTCGTCGGCCAGCAGGGAGACGTCCTCGGGTTCGGCGGACTCGCCGTAGACGTAGACGACCGGGACGGGAATGTCCCGGGCGAGGGACGGCCGTACGTCGTTGCTGTCGCCGACCACGATGAAGCCGTCGACCCGGCGGGCGAGCAGCGTCCGGATGTAGTGGTGGCGGCGGATGGCATCCCCGCGGGCGTCGCAGAGCAGCACCGACATCTGCTCGTTGCCGAGGGCGTTCTCGGCGCCCAACAGGATCGGCATCGAGAAGCGACCGCCGAGTTCGTCGGTGAGCAGGCCGATGGTCCGGGTGCGACCCGATATCAGCCCCCGGGCCAGCGCGTTGGGGTGGAAGGACAGCTCGCTCGCCGCCCGGAGCACGCGTTCCCGGGTCGCGGGCGCGACCTCGCCCCGGTCGTTGAGCGCCTTCGAGGCGGTGGCCACGGAGACGCCGGCCCGACGCGCGACGTCGCTCAAGGTCACGGCCTGCGTGCGTTGCCTGCCCATCGAAACCCTTTCGACGTGTCATTTCGAACCCGAGCTGAGCCTAGCCACCCACGGTACGCCATCGGCGTCGCCAAGCTGTTACCCGACAAGGGCTTTTCCGAAAAGGTTTTCGGATGGCAGCGTAGGACGCGGTGCCGGCCGTGCCCGCGCGAGCCGTCCGGATCGGGATCGTCCGCGGGTCGGACCGGTCCGCACCGGGGAACGCCGCCGCCTCCCGTGTGCTCGAGATGCGCGAGCGGTCGGCCGCCGAGTCGGGTCGTGAGATCCACGACGTGTCTCCGGGACCGTCCGCCGGGTGCCGGTCGCCCGACGGGGTCGTCGCGGCGCCCGCCGGGGGGCGGCACTGCCGACCGCCCTCGACAACGGCCGCCCGGCAATCCCCTCTCCGAAAGGCTTTCGCAAATATTTCAGATGATCGAGCGGGGCGGGACGCTCGCCCGCCGGACCAACCGTAGTGCCAAGACGCGGTTACGGGAACGGTGGACCCGGTCGTCGAAGGCGGTTCGTGTTTTACCCGTTAGACATCTTGCCGAAATCGTTTTCGTGCGACACCCTAGCGGCAAGCAGTGACACCCACCACTTTGCCGCGGCGGTGACGATGTGACGCACGAGCCGCGCCGGATCCGGCGGGAGGCGTAGACGCGATGGGGCGGTACGGAACATCGCGCACAGCGGCCGTGCCGCACGGCGAAGTCCTCGGCGACGAGTTCACCGGGCCGAGCGGCCACACCCGACGCCGCCGCCCCGACGGTCCACACCGCACGCTCGCGCGGCCGGCGACCGTCACCCCCGGGCGGATACCCCTGATCGAACGTGAGCCTTCACCCCGCAGGGGCCGCACAGCGCCCTGCGAACGATGTGACCCGAGGAGATGAACATGAGGAGCACCCTGGGCAGACGTACAGCCCTGCGTTCGCTGGCGGGCGTCCTGGTGGCGGCCCTGACCGTCGGCGTGGCGGCGTGCAGCGGGGACGAACCGAGCGGCCCGAGCGTCGCCGAGGCCGGACCCACCGGCGTCGACGACGGCAGCGAACTCACCATGTGGACCCGTGCCCCGCTGGAGAAGCAGGCGAAGCTCCTCGTTGACGCCTACAACTCCAGCCACCAGAACAAGGTCAAGCTGACCGTCGTGCCCAACGACGACTACGTGGCCAAGGTCGGGGCGGCCGCCGGGTCCGGCGGCCTTCCGGACCTCTTCGCCGCGGACATCGTCTACGTGCCGAACTGGGTGAGCCAGGGGCTCTTCCAGGACCTCAGCACGAACATCAAGGGCCTCGACTTCAAGGACTCCATCAACAAGGGGCACCTCGCGGCCGGCACCGTCGACGGCAAGGAGCACGTCCTGCCGTTCGTGCTGGACCTCTCGATGCTGTTCTGGAACAAGCAGCTGTTCAAGGAGGCCGGGCTGGACCCGGAGAAGGCTCCGGCGACGCTCGAGGAGTACGCCGCCGCGGCCAAGGCGGTCCAGGCGCTGAAGAAGGACGGCGTCTACGGCACCGCGACCGGCCTGAACTGCGGCGGATGCCTCGTCTTCACCTGGTTCCCCTCCATCTGGGCCGCCGGCGGTCAGGTGTTCAGCGAGGACGGCACCGAGTCCAAGCTCGCCGACCCCACGGCGCAGAAGGTGTACAGCACCTGGAACGACCTGTGGAAGTCCGGCGCCGTACTGCCCGCGTCGGCCGGCGAGACGGGTCCGACGTGGACCGCGCCGTTCACCGAGGGGAAGGTCGGCCTGATGTTCTACCCGGCGACGCTGCTCTCCTCGACCCCGTTCGACGTCGGCGTCGCCGGGATCCCCGGCCCCGGGGGCGGCGCCTCCACCTTCGTCGGCGGGGACGGTATCGGGGTCTCCAAGGACTCCAAGAAGGCGGCGCAGGCCTGGAACTTCCTGAGCTGGATGATGTCCGAGGACGCCCAGGTCGAGGTGCTGGCGAAGAACAAGGACGTGGTGTCGCGCGCCGACCTCGCGAGCAACAAGTACGCCGCCGAGGACCCGCGGCTGGTCACCATCAACGAGGTGGCCGGCAAGGGCGACACCCCCGTCGCGCTGAACTTCCAGCAGGCGTTCAACGCGCCGAACAGCCCCTGGCTGACCCTCGTCCGCAACCAGGTGCTCAACGGCAGCGGCGACGTGCAGAAGGACAACGGCGAGATCACCGCCGTTCTCAAGCAGTAGCGGCCGTCACGGGCGTGCGTCGACCGCGGCAGTCCCCGGCCGGCGTACGCCCGCGACGCGGTCCTGATCGACGACGGTCCGACGCGGAAGAAACGAGAGGTTCCCGATGAGTGTCACCACGCCGTCCCGCTCGCCCCGTGCGGCGGTGCGGGGCCGCGCCCGCCCCCGCGGCCGTCGGGCACTGCTCGGCTGGCTCTACGCGACACCGACGGCGGTCTTCGTCGCCGCGCTCTTCGTCGTGCCGTTGCTGCTCGTCGTCAAGATGTCGATCTCCCGTTGGCCGCTGCTCACCGGCGACCAGGGCATCAACGCGCCCGACAACTTCACCAAGGCGATCGACCACCGCTTCTTCACCGACTCGGTGGTGTTCACCGTCAAGTACACCGTGCTCGCGACCGTCCTGCTGCTGGCTCTCGGCCTGGGGCTGGCCCTGCTCGTGCAGGAGTCGAGCCGGTGGAACAGCCTGCTGCGCGCGTCGTTCCTGATTCCCAGCGCCCTCGGGCTGGCCTCGGCCTCCCTGCTGTTCTACGTCCTCTACTCGCCGTACGCGAGCCCGCTCGCACCCCTGATGGACCGCCTGGGCTTCACCTTCCTCGGTTCCCCGACCGCCGCGCTGCTCTCCACGACCTTCCTCATCGTCTGGCGCTACGCCGGTTTCTACATGGTGCTGATGCTCGTCGGCCTGCAAGGCATACCGGCGGACGTCTACGAGGCCGCCCGCTCCGACGGCGCCAGCCGGTGGCAGACCTTCCGGAAGATCACCCTGCCGTTGCTGCGCCCGACGCTCGCACTGACCACGGTGCTCTGCGTCACCGGCTCACTGCTCGCCTTCGAGCAGTTCTACATCCTCACGAAGGGCGGCCCGGACAACAGCACGATCACCGTCGTCCAGCTCATCTACACGGTGGCGTTCCAGGGCCAGAACGACCTCGGTCTGGCCGCCGCGATCTCCGTCATCGTCCTGCTGGCCCTGATTCTCATCAACGCCCTGCAATTGCGCGCCTTCCGGTCCGAGGAGAGTTGACGCCGATGGCCGTCGTGTCCAGTTCCCCCTCACCCACCGCCGGCGCGGCCCCGCCCGTCGCGGCGCCGTCCGGTGCCCGCGGACCGGGCACCTCGCGGGGCGTGACCATCGCCGGGATCGCGCTGCGCACGCCGTACTGGGTGTTCACCGCGGCGGTCGCGCTGATCTTCCTCGCTCCGCTCGTGTGGACGGCGGTGGCCTCGGTCAGCCCGCAGGCCGGCACCAACCAGGTGGACGGCTGGGGGTTCGGCAACTACGAGACGCTGGCGAACTATCAGGCCGGGATCTGGCGGTACCTCGCCAACTCGACCCTCGTCTCCCTGCTGACGGTCGTCCTGACCCTGCTGATCTCCCTGCTGGGTGGGTACGCGTTCGCGCGGTTCCGGTTTCCCGGCCGGAACCTCCTCTTCCTGCTCACCCTCGCGATCCTCATGGTCCCCTACGCGACGCTGTTGATCCCGCTCTACGTGTTGCTCAACGAGGTGGGGCTGCAGAACTCGCTCGTCGGGGTGGCCCTCGTGCTCACGATGTTCCAGCTGCCGTTCGCCACCTTCCTGATGCGCATCTCCTTCGAGGCGGTGCCGCGCGAACTCGACGAGGCCGCGCTGGTCGACGGGTGCTCGTCGTTCGCCGCGCTGTGGCGGGTGCTCCTGCCCGCGGTGAAGCCGGGCCTGATCACCGTGGGATTGTTCGCGTTCCTCGCCGCCTGGAACGACTTCATGGCGCCGCTGATCCTCATCAACGACACCGAGCGCCAGACGCTTCCGCTCGCCGTGTCGAACCTGCGCGGCCAGGTCCAGGGTGTCGTCGACTACGGGGCGACCGAAGCGGGCGTCGTGGTCCTCGCCCTGCCGTGCATCGTCCTGTTCCTGCTGCTCCAACGACACTACGTGCGCGGCTTCATGTCCGGCGCGCTGAAGGGATGACCATGAGCGGCAGCGCACTCACGGCCGCACCCGCCCTGCCGGTCCGCGGCCGGCTCCGGCCGCTCGGGATCACCGACGTGCGGATCACTGGCGGGTTCTGGGCCGAACGCCAGTCGGTCAACGGTGAGGCGACCCTCGCGCACATCGAGCACTGGCTCGAGCGGGAGGGGTGGCTCGGCAACTTCGACCTCGCCGCGCAGGGCGTCCTCGACGGGGCACGCCGGGGCCGGGAGTTCTCCGACTCCGAGATCTACAAGTTCCTCGAAGCGATGGCCTGGGAGATCGGCCGGACGGGAAACGCCCGGCTCGAGGCCAGGTTTCGCGCCGTGGTGCGGCGGGTCGCCGCCGCGCAGGAGCCGGACGGCTACCTCAACACCAACTTCGGCCGACCGGGGCAGGCGCCGCGCTGGTCCGACCTGGCCTGGGGCCACGAGCTGTACTGCGTCGGTCACCTCCTGCAGGCCGCGGTCGCCCGGGCGCGGACCCGTCCGGGCGCGGACGACGGACTGCTCGACGTCGCGCGCCGCGCCGCCGACAACGTCTGTGCGACGTTCGGACCGGACGGGATCGACGGCCTCTGCGGGCACCCCGGAATCGAGGCGGCGCTGGTGGAGTTCGCCCGGGCCACCGGTGACGACCGCTACCTGGCCCAGGCGGCCCTCTTCGTCGACCGGCGGGGCCACGGCCGGCTCGGCGACGTGGAGTTCGGTCGAGAGTACTTCCAGGACGACCGTCCGGTCCGGCAGGCGACGGTGCTGCGTGGGCACGCGGTGCGGGCGAACTACCTCGCCGCGGGCGCGGTCGACGTGGCGGTCGAGCTGAAGGACGCCGGCCTGCTGGAGGCGGTACGCGACCAGTGGCAGAACACCGTGGCCCGCCGCACGTACGTCACCGGCGGGCAGGGCTCGCGCCACCAGGACGAGGCGTTCGGCGAGGACTGGGTGCTGCCGCCGGACCGCGCGTACTCGGAGACCTGCGCGGGTGTCGGCTCGGTGCTGCTCGCGTGGCGGCTGCTGCTCGTCGACGGTGACCCCCGGTACGCCGACCTGATCGAGCGGACGCTGTTCAACGTGGTGGCGACCTCGCCGGCGGTGGACGGGCGGAGCTTCTTCTACACCAACACGCTGCACCGCCGCGAGCTCGGCACCCGGCCCGACACCGACCGGCCCAGCCTGCGTGCCGCGTCCTCGCTGCGCGCGCCCTGGTTCGAGGTCTCGTGCTGCCCGACGAACGTGGCCCGCACCATGGCCGGCCTGGCGGCGTACGTCGCCACGTCCGACGACGACGGACTCCAACTGCACCAGTACGTGCCCGGCGAGGTGGCGCACCGCCTCCCCGACGGGCGTGCGGTGTCGGTGAGCGTCGAGACCGGCTACCCGCACGACGGGCAGATCCGGGTGCGGATCGACAGCGACGACGACCGTCCCTGGTCGCTGTCGTTGCGCGTGCCCGGCTGGGCGACCACGGGCGCGACGGTGACCGTCGACGGCGAGACCCGCCCGGTCGGCTCCGGCGTGATCACCGAACACCGGACGTGGCGGCGCGGCGACGAGGTCGTGCTGTCCCTGCCGGTGGCGCCCCGCTTCACCTACCCGGACGCGCGCGTCGACGCGGTGCGCGGTTGTGTCGCGGTGGAGCGCGGCCCTCTCGTGCTCGCCCTGGAGTCGGTGGACGTGCCCGGTGGGGACACGGTCGGCGACCTCCGCGTCGACACCGACCGGCCGCCGAGCCTCGCCGACGGCAGGGTCACCCTGCGCTGCCGTCGGGTGCGTTCCCACGACCACGACTGGCCCTACCGCGCCGAGCCGGTGCCGGTGACCGGCGAGGTGCTCGACGACGTGGCGTTGGTGGAGTACCACGCGTGGGCCAACCGGGGCCCCTCGACGATGCGTGTCTGGCTCCCCGTGGCCGCCCCCGACCCCGCCGACCGGGGCTGACGGAGGCCCCCGCCGCACGGGCGCGAGCGGCGCTCGCCGGCCATGAATGTTAGCGCTAACAGTTCAAGATCCGGTCCTTCCACACCGACAAGCCCACACCGCCCGCAGTCACCACCGAGGTGCGGCACGGCGAGCGTCACCGGCCCGGCCGCACCGACGACAAGGAGGAAGGAACATGAGGAGACGCGTGAGAAGGGCGCCCCTCTGGGCCGCCCTGGCCGCGCTGGTCATGGGAGGGACGGTCGCCGTCGGCTCGCCCGCCCACGCCGACGGCCCGGTCCTGCCCGGCAACGAGGGTGACGTCGGGGTCTACACCGACGGGCAGAGCCACGTCATGGACATCGGCGACCCGGTCTACACCACCGTCGGCGACGTCGCCGACCAGCTCCGGCCCGGCGTGCCCTTCACGGCGGGGAACATGCACCAGTCGATCTTCGAGAAGGACCTCGCCGCCGGCGGCACGGACTACTACCTCGACCGCGTCCTGGGCGTGCCCGGCACGCTCGGGGCGGCCGTGCTGATGACCCGGGGACGCTCCCTGTACCTGCGCGGCGCGAGCAACAACAACTTCGCCGTCATGGGCTTCGCCGGCAGCGCGTACGTCGGCGGCCCCAACAACCTCGGCAACCTCTACACCGTCACGGTGCCGGGGCAGACCGTCACCGAGGTGAACGCGAACCGGTTCAACGCGCCCAGCCACGCGAAGGGCCGGTACAGCATCGGCGCGACCGGCGTCACCGCCGACCTGACCAAGTTCATCACGTACGACAACGTCGCCGTCACCGCCATCACCTTCAGCAACCCCGGCGACGGCCCCGCCACGTTCACCGTCCGCGCCGCCGCGCCGCTGGCCACCCAGGCCGGCGCGAGCGCGGCCGAGCTGACCGGCACGCGCACCATCACCAGCGGTTCCAACAACGGGCTCGTCGACACCGCCTGGAACTCGATCAGGGTCGACCTCACCGGCGCCGGGTTCACCCGGACCGGAACCAACCTCGACCGCGAGATCACCGTGCCCGCCGGCGGCTCGATGTCGCTGTCGGTCGTCGGCGCGGTCTCCTCGGCCACGCTGCCCGAGACGGTCGAGAGCTACCGGGACTTCGCCGGCCTCTCGCCGGCCGAGGCGGTGCGCACCGGCATCACGGCGTTCCACCGCCGCTGGGCCCAGGACGTCCCGTACATCGACGTGCCGGACCCCGCGCTGGAGAAGGCCATCGTCTACCGCTGGTGGGGCGAGCGGTACAACACCCTCGACGCCAACGCCTCCGGCCACGTCTACCAGTACCCGACGACGATCGAGGGAGTGAACCTCTACCAGAACGCCGTCGCGCTGACCCAGCCGATGCACCTGCAGGACACCAAGTGGCTGCGCACGCCCTACCTGCCGTACGGGCAGGTGCTCAACATCGGTGAGCTCTCCGGCTCGTCGGCCTTCCTGGACAGCCCCGGGCACACGAGCTGGAACAACCACTACTCGCAGTACCTCGGCACGGCCGGGCTCGAGGCGTACAACGTGCACGGCGGTGGCAAGGAGGTCGCCCGGAAGTTCGCCGGCTACTTCGAGGGCGACGGCGTCGGCCAGCTCGAACACTACGGCGGCAACGACGACAAGCTGATCGCGTACGACACCAACTACATGCCCGGCAACGACGCCGACGCGATCACCTTCGGCTACCCGAAGGCCAACGCCGGCGCGCCCGGGGCACGGACCATCGAGCGCCCCGAGTCGGCGTACGTCTGGGGGGCGTTCGACGCCGCCCGGCAGCTCTACCAGATCGCCGGTGCCGACCAGGCCAAGGTCGACCAGATGGCGGCCGGCGCCGACGGGATCCGCGAGGCGATCCTCGACCGGCTGTGGAGCCCCGACATGCGGATGTTCCTCGCCGGCACGTCCCACGGCGCCACCAGCGCGGCCAGCGCCAACGGCCGGCCCAACCCGCTGCCCGCGTCGTCGCGTGACCTGATCCCGGCCCGGGAGTCGAACCTCTACGACGTCTACGCCGAGGACCTCATCCCGTTCGACCAGTGGCAGACCTACGTCGACGGGTTCCGCTTCCTGACCTACGGCGACAACTTCCCGATCTTCCCGTTCTACACCGCCAACCAGTACGACCGGACGGCCTACGGGATCGGCGGCTCCAACAACTTCTCCAACATCAACTTCACCGTGCAGTACCGCGGCGTCCGGTCGGCGCTGCGCCACTACGACCCGGAGCAGAAGTACATCACCCCGGCCTACGCGAAGCGGCTGCTCGACTGGATGGCGTGGAGCATCTACCCGAACGCGGACCTGCGCGCCCCGAACCAGGCGGAGTACTACTCCAACTGGAACGCGACCGCGAAGACCTACAACCGCAACAACCCGAACCACGTGATGCTCGGCAACATGAACCACATCTTCATCGAGGACATGGGAGGCATCCAGCCACGCTCCGACGACAAGATCGAACTTTGGCCGATCCAGTTCGGCTACGACCACTTCATGGTCAACAACCTGCGTTACCACGGGCAGGACGTCACCGTCGTCTGGGACCCGGACGGCAGCGAGTACGGCCTCGGCGCCGGCTACAGCCTCTTCATCAACGGCGAGCGGAAGGTCAGCACCGACAAGCTCGGCAAGCTCACCTACGACCCCAACACCAACCAGGTCCAGGCCGAGGCGGGCCTGACCGTCACCTTCACCGCGGACGCCGGCACCCAGTTCCCGAGCGCGGTGAACACTCCGATCTCCGACGACCGGGTCGTCACCTACCTCAAGACGGCCGGCATCGACCTCACCGAGGACGCGCCGAACCTCGCGGCGGGCGCCGACCTCAACTCGTCGCACACCCAGCAGGGCGTACGGCCGACGCCGTGGCGGCAGTTCCACACGCCCGGCTGGAGCACCACCTCGATGAACTACACACCCGGCGCGATCAAGGAGACCGAACGGCCGGTGTCGCTGGGCGCGGTGACCGACGGCGTCACCGCGAACGAGCCGTACTGGGGCAACTACGGCACGAGCGACCGCAACGGCTACGTCGAACTCGACCTGGGCTCGGCCCGGTCCTTCGACAACGTGAAGGTGTTCTTCGTCAGCGACCGGCAGGCGGGCGGCTACCGCGAGCCCGCGCGCTGGTGGATCCAGGTGCCCGACGGCAACGGCGGCTGGAAGGAGGTGCCGAACCAGTTCAAGAACCCCACCGTCCCGTCGGCGAAGTTCAACGAGGCGCTGTTCCACACCGTGACGTCGAACAAGCTACGCATCGCGTTCACGAACAACCCGACCTTCTTCACCGCCATCTCCGAGATCCAGGTGTTCGACTCCGGCCGCGACGTACCGGACGTCTCCAACCAGGCGCCGGTCGTCACCGCCGCGCGGGACGGCTCGGCGGACGGCAACCTGTCCACCCGGCTGGTCGCCACGGCGACCGACGACGGCGTCCCCTACGACAGCGAGCTCACCTTCGGCTGGGAGACCGTCTCGACCCCGCCGGGCGCGGGCGTCATCTTCGCCGACGCGAAGGCGCTGGCCACCCGGGTGACGGGCACGAAACCCGGCGACTACGTGTTCCGGTTCTCCGCCAACGACGGCGAGAAGCGGTCGGAGGCAACCGTCGCGGTGACCCTCGCCGAGCGGGAGGTCGTCGCGGAGTTCGGCCGATCGGCGACGATCACCACGAGCGGTACCGCGTCGTGGGAGAACCACCAGCGGGTCAACGAGGCCAGCACGCCGAACAGCTCGAACCCGGGCGCCGGGAACGGCTGGGGCAACTGGGGTCAACCGCAGAACGGCACCAGCCCCGAACGGGCGGCGTGGATCCAGTACCGCTGGGACGCGCCCGTGCGACTCTCCTCGACCGACATCTACTGGTACGACGACAACGGCGGCACCCGCCGGCCCACGGCCACGACGTACGCCGTCGAGAGCTCCGCGGACGGCACCACGTGGACGCCGGTCACGCTCACCAACGGATCGACGTACGCCGACGGACTGGCCACCAACCGGTACAACCACCTCGAGTTCGACCCGGTGGCGACCAGCCACCTGCGCATCCGCATCTGGGGCGTCATGGGTGAGGGCGCGGGCACGGGCGTGCTGCGCTGGCGCGCCAACGGCGAGACCGTCGACTCGGTGCGCTCGCCGGTGCTCATCCGCACCACCGTGGGCCAGGTGCCGACGCTGCCGAGCACGCTCGACGCGGTCTACGCCAGCGGCGCTCGCGGCGCCGTCGCGTTCAACTGGCAGCAGATCACACCCGAGATGGTCGCGGAGACCAACGTCGACCCGTTCGTGGTCTACGGCACGAACGACGCGTACGGCCTGATCGCCGAGGCGCGCGTCTACGTGCGGCCCGAGACCGCGCCGGACGGCATCTCCATCCAGGGAGCCGAGACGTTCACCCAGGCCGTCGAGGTGGGCGAGTTGCCCTACCTGCCCGACAAGGTGGAGGTGTCGTACAACGACGGCTCCCGGGACAACCAGGCCATCGGCGTCGACTGGGACTTCGACGAGAGCATCGTCGACACACCCGGCCGCTACACCGTCATCGGCAACCTGATCCTGCCCGACTACGTCAGCGAGGCCGGCACCACCCGGACCACACTCACGCTCACCGTCGGTGACCCACCGCCGGCGTGGGACGTCGAGGTCCAGGCCCGCACGCAGTGCACCGGCGGCAAGGTCTATGTCGCGGTCACCGCGCGCAACGCCGACGACGTGCCGCTCACCATCGAGATGGTCACGCCGTACGGGTCGCGCACGGTCTCCGACGTCGCCGTCGGCAAGTCCGCCTACCAGGCGTTCAACACCCGCGCCACGACGGTGCCGGCGGCGACCGCGACGGTGAAGGCCACCGGAACCGTCAACGGCGCGCCGGTCACCGCCCAGGTCGAGGCGCCGTTCGGCGCGCTGAACTGCGGCTGACCCTCGCGAGGTGGCGGCGCCGCAGCGGCGGCGCCGCCATCTCCGGCCCCGACAGTGAGGAGATCGACACCGTGAACACCACCGTGGTGCGCGGCGCCGCCCCACCGACCCGCCGGCCGGCACGCCGCCTCCGCAGGGCGATCGCCGTGGCGGCGCTCACCGGGCTCGTCGCGGGCGGGCTGGTCGGCGTCGCGGCGCCGGCCCACGCCGCCGACTCGTACACCTTCACCAACACGACCAACCCGATCCTCGGCGACGGCAGCTACTACTCGGCCGACCCGGCGCCGATCGTCGTGCCGGCCGGCGCCCCCGGCAACGACAGCGGCACCGACCAGCTCTACATCTACACCGGCCACGACCAGGCCGGACCGTCCACGAACGACTTCGTCATGAACGAGTGGGGCGCGTTCCGGACCACCGACGTCGAGGCCGGCGAGTGGACCCACCACCCGTCGCTGATGCGTCCCGAGCAGGTCTTCGCCTGGGCCACCCCCGGGCGGGCGTACGCGGGTCAGGTGGTCCGCGGCGTGGACGGCCGCTACTACTGGTACGTCCCGATCCACGAACGGGACAGCCCGGCGTCCGACAAGTTCGCGATCGGCGTGGCCGTCTCCGACAGCCCGACCGGCCCCTGGACCGACCACGCGGGCGGGCCGATCATCTCCCAGCGCGTGCCCACACCGAACACGATCCACAACATCGACCCGACGATCCTCGTCGACGGCACGGCCCCGAACCAGCGGGTGTACCTCTGGTGGGGCTCGTTCAGCCAGCTGCGGATGATCGAGCTACAGCAGGACATGAAGACGCCGGTCACCACCCCGCGCGCCGTCACCGGGCTGACCGGCTTCTTCGAGGCGGCCTGGGCCTTCAAGCGCAACGACACCTACTACCTGGCGTACGCCGGGAACAACGCCGGCCCGACGTCGCCGTGCACGCCGGCGAACTACCACGCCTGCATCGCCTACGCCACGGCGTCGTCGCCGCAGGGGCCGTGGACCTATCGCGGGACCGTCCTGCGGCCGGTCTCCTCGACGACGAGCCACCCGGGCATCCTCGAGTTCGACGGCTCGTGGTACATCGCGTACCACACGGCGGACGCCGTGGGCGGTGGCCACTTCCGCCGGTCCGTGGCCATCGACCCGCTGGAATGGGACGACACGCAGAATCCGCCGCGGATGAAGCCCGTCACCACGACACCGATCCGTGGGCCCGACCTCACCCCACGGCCGAACATCGCCCAGGCGGCGACGGTCAGCGTCTCCAACGAACCGGTGCCCACCCAGTACTGGGTGAAGGCGCTCAACGACGAGATCGTCCGGCTCAACCCGCTGCCGCCGGACATGTGGGGGACCTGGACCGGCGACAACCCGCCGCAGCAGTGGGTGCAGTACACCTGGGACCAGCCGATGCGGATCTCCGGCTCCCAGATCGAGTTCTGGAACGACAATCCGCCCGGCAGCGGCGTGGGTGTGGCCGCACCCGCCGGCTGGCGCATCCAGTACTGGGATCTCGACGCCGGGCAGTGGGCCGACGTGCCGAACCCGAGCGGTTTCCCGACCGGCACGCGGGGCTTCCAGGACACCACCTTCGACCCGGTGACCACCACGCAGGTCCGGGCGGTGTTCGACGCGTCCACCAACGGCAGCACCTACTCCGCGGTGGCGGTCGAGGAATGGAAGATCCTCGCCACGCAGCCGGAGTCCCCCGTCACCGCGCCGGCCATCACGGTGGAGGTGGGGGAGACCCAACTGCCCGACAGCATCCCCGTGTCCTTCGGCGCCGAGACCCTGCGGGTACCGGTCCTCTGGGACCCGGTGAAGCCGGAGGACGTCGCGACGCCGCGCACGTTCACCACGCGGGGCACCGTGCTCGGGTACGCCGCCGACCGCGTGTCCGCGCAGGTCACCGTCGTCCCACCGGGCGACACGGACGGCGACGAGACCCCGCCGACGCTGACGCTCACGCCCAGCGGCGGCGCCGGCGGCGCCGGCTGGTTCCGGTCCCCGGTGCGGGTGCGCGTCGCCGGCGTCGACGACCGCGGCGGCCGCATGACCATCGAGTCACGGGTGGACGACGGCCAGCCGGTCGTCGCGCGCGACGTGCGGTCGGTGGCCGCCGACGTCGCCGGGGACGGCCAGCACCGGGTCACGGCGACCGCGACCGACCGCGCGGGCAACACCTCGGCGCCCGCGGAGCTCGCCGTACGCATCGACGCCACGGCACCGGTCAGCGCGGCCACCGTGAACGCCGACACCCGGGCGGTCACGGTGACCGCGAGCGATGCGACGTCCGGGGTCGCCCGGATCGAGTACGCCATCGGCGCCGGCGCCTGGACGGCCTACACGGGTCCGGTCGCCGCACC
Organism: Micromonospora sp. WMMD812; assembly: GCF_027497215.1. Taxonomy (NCBI): domain Bacteria; kingdom Bacillati; phylum Actinomycetota; class Actinomycetes; order Micromonosporales; family Micromonosporaceae; genus Micromonospora; species Micromonospora sp. WMMD812. Next base: position 7,108,044 of record NZ_CP114904.1, read on the forward strand.
CGACCGGAACCGGAACACCCTGTCGTTCCGCGCGCTCGACACGGCCGGAAACCTGGAGACCGCCAAGACCGTCACCATCCCGGCGGACCTCTCCGGGCCGCTCACCGGGAACATCGGGCCCATCGGCACCCCGACCGCCTCCTACACGGCGGGCTGGAACAGCGTCACCGCCCTCAACGACGGCGCCGACCCGGCGAACCCGAGCCAGGCGCAGATCTGGGGCACCTGGTCCGGCACCCGCCCGGCGACCCAGTGGGTCCAGTACGACTGGGCGCGCCCCGTGCGCCTCACCGGCGCCGAGCTGAAGTTCTGGCGCGACGCCGACCGCGGCACCGGCGACGGCGTCGCCGAGCCCGACGGCTGGGTGCTGCAGTACTGGGACGAGACGGCCTCGGCCTGGCGGGACGTGACCGGCGCATCCGGCTACGGCACGAGCACCACCACGTTCAACACCGTCACCTTCGACCCCGTCACCACGCCGCGAGTCCGTGCCACGATCCGCGCCAACGGCAACGGCACCACCTACTCGGCGGTGGCGATCACCGAGTGGCGGGTCTTCGCCGACGACCCCGGCGTCCCACCCGAACTGCCCGTGACGGGCACCGCGCAGGCCCGCTGCGTCGCCGGCAAGGCGTACGTCGCGGTGCAGGCGCGCAACGACCACGACGCGCCCGTGGAGATCGCCCTGCGGACCGCGTACGGCGAGCGGACCTTCCGCGGCGTCGCCGCGGGCGCGAACGCGTACCAGTCCTTCGCCACGCGGGCGACCTCGGTGGCGGCGGGCTCGGTGACGGTCCGCGCCACCGGGACGCTCGACGGCGCGGACGTCACCACGGTCATCACCACGACTCACCCCGGCGTCACCTGCGCCGCTGACCCCAGCCAAGCCCGATAACGACAACTCACAAGGGAGCATCGATGAACACATCGAATCGCAGGCGGCTGCTCGCGGCGGGCGCCGCCGGGGCCCTCCTGGCGGGAAGCGTCGCGGTGCAGTCGCCGGCCCTGGCCGAGCCCGGCGACGACAGCGCCGACGTGCGGGTCACCGTCGACATCGAGGAGATCAGGGAGCCGGGTGTGCTGGCCCTGTCGGTCGCCGGTGACTCGGTGGCGCTGTCGGAGGACGGCTCGACGCTGCTGGTCCGCCAGTTCGTCGGCACGTTGCCGACCGTCACGGTCACGGACACGCGCACCCCCGAGGAGGTGCCCGACAACGCCGCGTGGGCGGTGCTGGGCAGCGCCACCGACTTCGTCGGCGCCGCCGGCCAGGCACCGATCAGCGCCGGCCACCTCGGTTGGAAGCCGCAGCTGCTCGACGGCGGCGACACCGGCCTCGTCACCGAGGGCGAGGAGGTGGTGACGGTCCTCGACGAGCCGACCCAGCCGAGAAACAACGTGGGCCTGGTCGACCAGGAGCTGCTGGTGTCGACGTTCGACTCCGAAGCCGTGGCCGGCGACGCGTACTCGGTCGACGCCGACCTGTTCCTGCGGACGCCGGCGGACGTCGCGGCGGGCTCCTACACCTCGACGTTGACCCTGTCCCTGTTCGAGTGAAGCATGGTGGGGGCCGTACGGCAGCGGCCCCCACCACCACTCCGCTGCCCCTCGGAGGAGCCCGCCATGACCCGTACCCCGCCCCGGGTGCTGCTGCGGCTGCTCGCCGCGTCGGCCGCGGCGTTCGTCACCGTGCCCGCCGCACCCGCCGCCGCGACGGCACAGCCGACGAGCCCGACCGTGACCTGGGCCGTGCAACCAGCCGACGCCACCGGCCCGGACGGACGCCGGTGGGTCGAGGTCACCCTCGACCCGGGGCAGGTGATGACCGAACACCTGGCGGTGCGCAACTTCAGCGACCGCACCGTGGTCTTCGCGTTGAAGGCGGCCGACGGCTACCTCACCGACAAGGGACGGTTCAACATGCTCCCGTCCGACCGCGAGTCGGTCGACGGCGGCACCTGGATCGACGTGCGGGACAGGGTCACCGTCGGGCCCAGAAAGACGACCGTGGTGCCCTTCACCATCACCGTCCCGAAGGACGCCACCCCCGGGGACCATCCCGCGGGCATCGCGGCGACGGTCACCAGCAGCGGCGGCACCGTCGCCGTCGAGAGCCGCGTCGGATTCCGGGTGATGATGCGCGCCACCGGCACCGTCACGGCGGCCGTCGCGATCAGCAACCTCACCGCCCGGCACGACCGGTCGTGGAACCCGTTCGCTCCCGGCACCGTCCACGTCCGGTACACCGCGACGAACGGCGGCAACGTCGCCGTGACCGGCAGCGGCCGGGCGACCGCCACCGAACTGTTCGGCCTGACCGGGTCGGGCACGCGGACCGACGTCGAGGAGCTGCTGCCCGGGGGCAGCAGGCAGGTCGAGGCCCGCATCGGCCGAGTCTGGGGGTGGGGGCCGGTCAGGACGACCGTCGACACGACCCCGGCCCTGCTCACCGGTGACCCGACCGGCGCCGACCTCCGGCGCGCCTCGGCCACCGTGACGGTCTGGGTCCTGCCCTGGCCGCAGCTGGCCCTCGCCGCCGTCGTCGCCGCGCTCGTCCTCGCCTACCGGATCGTCTCCCGGCGACGTCGACGGCGGCTCGCGCGGCTCCTCGCCCAGGCGCGGGACGAGGGCCGCGCGGAGGCCCGCAGCTCCGCGCTCACCGGCGGCTAGGGACTCCTCCCACACAGCCGCGGCACGATCGTCGCCCCGGCCACCTCCGTTCCGCGCCAGTGGCGGCGGGCGCCTTCGGGCAGAGGGCCATTGGCCTCCCGCGAGGAGATGAGCCGAGCCCGCGCCGGTCAGCTGCGACCGGTGATCAGGAACTGCAGCTGGTGCTCGTGGTTCGGCGCGACACCGAACTGCCGGTCCAGCTCGTAGATCGACCTCAGCGGCGTGACCGTGACGTCCTTGAGGCCGGCCTGCTCGAGGACCGCGGCGGTCTGTTCGATGGAGGCCGCGGTGGCCAGGGGCAGCGCCGCCTGGACCTGACTGTCGTAGAAGTCGGCGAAGTGCTCCGAGGCGTTGTCCAGGCCGTTCGGGAACCAGGTGCTGTCGACGACCGCGACCGTGCCACCCGGACGTAGCAGGCGTACCCAGTTCGCCGCGGCGATCTCCGGTTCCCGCAGCGTCCACATCACGTACCGGCTCGTCACCGCGTCGAAGCTGGCGGCGGGGAAGGCCGGGCTCACCGCGTCGCCGTGGCGGATGACGGGGCCGTTGTCGAGGGCGGCGGCATGCCGGCGGGCCTGCTCCAGCATCCCCTCGGACAGGTCGATGCCGGTGACGCGGTGCCCGAGGCCGGCCAGGACCATGGCGGCCTGGCCGGTGCCGGTGCCCACGTCCAGCACGTCGAGCGGACCCGGCGGCAGTGCGCGCTCCCAGATCGCCGACCAGGCCTGCTGGTCCGCGGCGAAGCGTTCGGGGCGTTGGACGTACTCGTCGTAGCTCGGGGCCCGACCGGTCCAGTACGCGTTGATGCGGTCCTGCGCCGTCATGCGGCAGTCCTCTCGGCGGCGGTGTTCGGCTGGAACAGCAGGTGGATCGCGCCGTCGAGGTCCAGGCGTCGGATGCCGATGTCATAGACGGGCTCGAGGACGGCGGGGTCCAGGACCTCGTCCGCAGGGCCGGCGGCGACAACGCCGTCCTGGCCCAGCAGCACCAGGTCGTCGCAGTAGCGGGCGGCGAGATTGAGGTCGTGCAGCACGACGACGGAACAGGTGTCCAGAGTGCGGACCAGCTGGAGGATCTCGTGCTGGTAGCGGATGTCGAGGTGGTTGGTGGGCTCGTCGAGGAGCAGGTGGGTGGCCTGCTGGGCGAGCGCACGGGCGATCAGGACCCGCTGGCGCTCACCCCCGGAGAGCTGGGCGAAGGCCCGACGGCCGAGGTGAGCGGCACCGACCCGGGTCAGGCAACGGGCCGCGATGTCGTGGTCGGCCCGGCCGGCGCGTTGGAAGGTCGACAGGTGCGGCCCGCGGCCCAGGAGGACCAACTCGGCAACGGTCAGCGCCGTCTCACCGCCCGTTTCCTGCACGACGACCGCCAACCGGCGGGCGGCCTCCCGCGCGGCCAGGGCGGTCAGGTCGTCACCGTCGACCAGGACCCGACCGGTGGGGCTGCGCAGCGCGCCGTAGAGAAGGCGCAGCAGCGTGGTCTTGCCGCTGCCGTTCGGGCCGATCAGTCCGAGGACCCGGCCCGGCCGGGCGGCCACGCTGACGCCGTCGATGACCGGGTTCGCACCGTAGTGCCAGGAAACCTCGGTCGCCTCGATCACGGCTTCGCCTTGAACCGCTGCACGATCCGCTCAAGGCCGTCGATCGACAGCGGGGAGGGCGGCTCGGTGAAGTTGAACAGCTGGGTCATGACGTTGCCGGTACGGACGGCGTTGAGCTTCTCGGCGCCGGGAAGCGCGGTCAGCCCCTGCTCGACCGCCGTGGGGTCGCCGTCGCTGTACAGCAGGATCAGCACGTCGGGGTTGCGGCCGAGCAGCTCTTCCACGGTGACTTCGAAGACCCGCTCCTTGACGTCGCCGAAGACGTTGCGGAAGCCGGCCGCCTCCAGTTGGGGGTGGGCCATGCTCGCCGTGCCGTAGGCGTAGGTGGTGCCGCCGCCGACCGTCGGGTAGAGCACCGCCGCCGTGCGCCCGGACGGCGGACCCGCCTCGGTCTGGATCCTGGTCATGCGCTCCTTGAGCGCGGTGACCGCGGTGGCGGCCTCCGCGTCGCGGCCGAACACCGTGCCGTAGCTCCGCAGCTGGGAGTAGATGTCGTCGAAGGTCGGCACGGTGGTGCTGTCCGGGCACATCGCGGGCTCTTCCAGCAGGGGGATGTCCACCGCGGAGAGGGTGTCGCGGGACAGGTTGTCGACCTCGCCGAGCACCAGGTCCGGCTGCTGGCTGATCACCACCTCCTTGGAGATCTGCAGGTGGCCGCTCGTGTCGGTCTTGTTGGTCAGCAGCGGGATCCGGTCCAGCTCGGCGAGGGTCGCGGCGTCGTAGTACTCCTTCGGGTACTGCCCGGCGCGGGCGGTGACGCGGTCCATGACGCCGAGGGAGTGCAGGTACGGCACGGCCGCGCTCTTGAGCAGGACGACCCGCTTCGGCGCGGCGGGGAAGGTGACCTCGGCCCCGCAGTTGGTGACGGTGAGCGGGTATCCCTGCCCGGCATCGGTCGGCTTGTCACCGCCTCCGCACGCGGTCGCGAGCAGCACAACGGCGGACGCGGCGGCGGTGACGGCGAGACGGGTTGCCTTCATGGTTTCTCCTTCACGGCTGTGGCGCTCAGGCGCCGGAGGCGTGCAGACGACGGATCAGGACCACCAGGAACGGGGCGCCGAGCAGGGAGGTGATGATGCCGATCGGGATCTCCTGCGGGGCCAGCAACACCCGCGCGAGCACGTCGGCCCAGACCAGCAGGATGGCCCCGAGCAGGGCGGCCACCGGCACCACCCGTACGTGCGGCGATCCGACGAGGCGCCGGGCCAGGTGAGGCACGACGAGCCCGATGAAGCCGATGCTGCCGGCCGCGGAGACCAGCACGCCGACGCTGAGGGAGACGACCACGAGCAGGCGCATCCGGAACAGGGCGGGCGATACACCCAGGGTCTGCGCGGTCTCGTCGCCGATGGCCAGGACATCGAGCCGCCGACCGGCGACGGTCAGGTACAGGATCGCGCCACCCAGCACGACCGCGGCCACCACCAGCAGGGCGTTCCACCGGGCCAGGCCCAAGGAGCCGAGCAGCCAGAACATCACCGAGCGCGCGCCTTCGGCTGACCCGGACGCGAAGATCAGGAAGCTGGTGGTGGCGTACAGCGCGTAGCCGACCGCGACCCCGGACAGCAGCAGTCGAATCGAGGTCACCCGGCCGCCGCTGCGCGCGATCAGGAAGACCAGCAACGATGCCGCGAGCGCGCCGACGAAGGCGCTGGTGGACAGGGCGTACTGCCCGAAACCCGCGCCGGCGCCGAACAGGATCGCCGCGGCGGCGCCACTGGAGGCCCCGGAGTTGATGCCGAGCAGATAGGGGTCGGCCAGCACGTTGCGCACCATGGCCTGCAGGGCCACCCCGCACACCGCCAGTCCGGCGCCCACGAGCATGCCGAGCAGCACCCGGGGCAGCCGGACCTGCCAGACGATGGCTTCCTGCGGCAGCGTCCAGGTCACGTCACCGGGAAACCCGAACAGCTGGTGCCCGATGATCCGCGCCACGGTCACCGGAGGGATCCCGATGGCACCGGACCCGACCGCGACCACCCCGGTCAGGACCAGCCCGACCGTCAGCACGAGCAGCCATGTCCCGGTGCGGCGTCGCTGCGCCGCGACACCGAGCGGGTCATCCTGCTCCGTCAGCAGGCTGGTGGTCATCGCCGCACTCCTAGCTGCACCACTATTGCTTCTGCACAATATTGGCAACAAGCTAGCAGCAAGATCAAGGCTCGAGGAAGCCGATGCGCCCCTGTTCACATCCGAGATGCCCGGCGTTCGAGCTGGGGTCCGATCCGGGCGCTCGTCCGCCCAGCCGCCGCCGCACTCTGGTGGGGAGGGCGGCAACTCCGCCGCGTGTCCGGGCGGATTGGCACGTCGTGGTGGGTCCCGGGCAACGCGGCGGTCGTCGGCCTTCGCGCGAGCGCGCGTCCGGTGACCACCGCCGCGACCAAGGGCCTCGGCGGTGGCTCCACCGACGGGGGCGACGCGGAACCCGACTACCTGATGTCCGTGATCGGCGCGTCGCCGGAGGGCGCCAGACCTCGGCTCACGCCGAGAGCGCCAGACCTCGGCTCATGCCGAGAGCGCCGGCGCTGAGGTCGGCACCGCGCGTGCGTGGACGTGCCGGTCGACGAGCGCGCCGAAGAGCAGGCCGAGCGTGGCCCAGGTGACGAGTTGGGTGCCGAGTGAGGCGAGCCGGAAGTTCCAGAGCACCAGGGCGGGGAACCCGTCAGGCACCTCGCTGATCGTGGGCAGGGCGATGTGGACGATCGCGATGACGACGGCGAACGCGACGGCGGCCAGGATGGTGGCGTTCCATCCGCCGAGTCGAGGGTGCAGCCAGCGTCCGAAGGAGACGGCCAGCAGGCCGGCGGCGACCGCGATGACGATCATGAGGAAGTACAGGCCGGTCCGTTGTCCGAGGGTGTCCGGATTGCCGGTGGCCGGCGGGTTGGCCGGATACTTGAGAAAGGGCACGAACGCGACGGTCACGAAGCCGCCGAGGGCGACCAGCGCGGCGGTCGCGCGTGCGGTGAAGCGGCCGATCCGGCCGTACGCGACGGCGAAGGCGAGCGCGAACAGGCCGCCGAGCGCGACCCCGTACACCACGGTGGCGGTGGCGAGGCCGACCGTGCTTTGTACGGTGCGGCTCACCAGTTCGGGTTCGCCGGCCTCGGCGTGTCCGGCGTGCGAGGCGGCGTGGGCGGCTTCGAAGTCGATGGCCTGGCCGACCGGGCCCTCACCGAAGGCGGTGGCGAAGAGGAAGGCGGCGGCGCCGGCGGCGAGCCCGACGAGCATGCCGCGGACGAGGAGCGAGCGTGCGGACAGCATGAGGTCTCCGGCCGGGCTCAGTGGCAGGGGAAGCCGAGCAGGTGGCGTCCGTCGTGCACGAACTCGTGCACCGTCTCGCCGGCGAACACGGAGAGGACGCCCTGCTCGACGCCGACGAAGTAGAGCAGCACGGCCGCGAGCAGAGTGCCGAAGAGCGCCCAGGGCAGGATCTGGCGCAGCGGCACGGCGGCCGGTAGCGGCACGGCGGTGGGGGTGGGCAGCGACACGTCTGCCATGACATGGACCTCCTCGGGATCACGCGTCCCATAGTGGGTGCCGTGACGGGGAGGGTCTGACTCCCGGCCTTGTGGGGCTCCGCCCGCAAGGCCCGGTTACAGTGGCGCGACCGTGCCGGGATTTCACCGGCTTCCTCCGACCGTCACGCTGGTGCCCCGGACGGTACGGACGCCGGCGAGCGGTGTCAACGGGTGAGCCGTCGTCCGCAGCGGTGATGGTCGCAACCTGTCGGACGACACCGACGAGTCGGAGGTTGGCAGCATGAGCAGTCGCCTGATCCTCGTCAGCCACGCACCGACCACGGCCACCCGCGCCGCCGCCTTTCCACGGGACGAGCCACTCGACGCGCACGGGTTGGCCGCCGCGACCGCCCTCGTCGGCGCGCTGCCCCGCGCCGACGAGGTGCGCTGCGGGCCGGCACGACGGTGCGTGCAGACCGCCACCGCGCTCGGGCTCACGCCAACCGTCGACGAGGACCTGCGCGACGGCGACCTCGGCACCTGGGCCGGCCGTACCCTCGACGAGGTCGCGGCGGGCGAGCCGGACGCGATCGCCGCATGGCTGACCGACCCGGCTGCCGCGCCACACGGCGGCGAGTGCCTGCGCGACCTGCTGGACCGGACCGCGGGTTGGCTGCGGGCGCTGCCCGACGCGGCGCGCACAATCATCGCCGTCACCCATCCGATGGTGATCCGCGCCTGCATCGTGACCGCGATCCACGCCACGCCCGCGTCGTTCTGGCGGATCGACATAGCCCCGCTCACCGCGACCGTCCTTCGTGGTGGTCCCGCCAGGTGGACGCTGCGTACGACGGCCGGCCCGTTGACCTGACCAAGCCGGAAGCCGCTCCCGGAGGCGCCGCGGTCCACCGGATCCGCCCGTGGCGGATCACCCCGGTTCGGTCCGGTCGGCGCGGGCGTGCGCGGCGCGGGCGCGCGGCCGACCGAGGACCACGGTGGCGGCGAAGAGCACGATCATGCTGGCGACGCACCAGATGGCGAGCTTGGCCGCCGGCCAGAAGGCCGCTTCCGGAAAGTAGATCACCGACTTGATCAGATCGGAGCCCAGCCCTGGGATGTCCCACAGGTGGACGCTCCGGAAGAACCCGGGCAGGAACTCGGGCGGGTAGATGCCGCCGGAGCCGGGATTACCCAGCACCACCAGCAACAAGATGATCAACCCGGTGCCGAGCCGCGCGAGCCAGCTCTGCACGGCGGCCGCGAAGAGCGCGGCGGCGAAGGCCAGGAGCGCCCCGGCGCCGAAGAGGCTGACCAGGTGCCGGTCCCAGACTCCCAGACCGGGGCCGGCGAGGAGCGCACCGGCGAGCCCGAGCAGGGCGGCGTGCAGGGCGAGGCCGCTGATCCGCAGACCCGCCCGGGCCACGTTGCGGGGCACCGTGCCCAACGTCAGATTGAGGGCGATGCCGCCGAAGTAGCCGCCGATGACCAGGCCGATGGCCATGTAGAACGGCACCACCCCGCGTGGGTCGTCGTCGTCGACAGGTGCGGCGTCGGTCACTGTGAGCGGCACCTGCGCGCGTTGGGTCGCGACCGTCAGAATCCGTTTGATCAACTCGGTGGCCGGGGGCCCGGCGGCGCTGGCGATGGTCAGGGTCAGTCCGGGTGGGTCGCTCGCGCTGGCCAGCACCGCGTAGATCTCGCGCCGGTCGAGCGCCCGCTCGGCGGCGGTGCGGTCGTCGTACTCGGTCGCCTTGAGCTGCCGGCCCTGCGTCCGGACAGCGGCCAGGAGGTTCTCCGCGGGCTGGTCGCCGCGGATCACGCCGACCGGAACGTCCTTCGGCTTGGGGTCGTGCAGGGCGCCGACGTAGGCGGCGATGAACCCGCTCCCGATGATCAGCGCGACGAGCAGTGGACCGATGGCGCTGGTGATCGCATGCCGCAACGGCACCATCGCAGGCGGCTCGCGGCGCGGGCGGACCGCGTTCTCGACACGCTTCCGCTCGTCGTCGGCCCGCTCCGGATCCGGTTCGGCCATGTGCATATAGTCAGGCTATGTGAACAATCGTCGCTTTATCTGGGCAATGCCGCGCGGAACGGATGACGCTGTCCCTGATGTCGAGGGAGATCGCCCGGCCGGTGCCCGCCTGGTTCATGGCCGAGATTTCGGAGGGTCCGGTTTGACGCGCCCCGCAGGCGTCAGCTCCATAACCCCGGTGACCGTGGTGGCCGACGCGCTCATCGCCGACCAGCAGGGCCGGATTCTGCTGACCCAGCCAACCTACCGGCCGGACTGGGTGCCGCCGGGCGGCGACGTCGAAGCTGGTGAGACTCCCGAGCAAGCCTGTGCCCGGGAGGTGGCCGAAGAGATCGGTGTGCGTGTCGTGCCCGCTCGGCTGCTCGTCGTCGACTGGCTGCCGACCCACCGGTACCGGGCGGAACCGATGGTCTACTTCCTCTTCGACTGCGGCCAGGTGCCCGACGACGTCGCAATCCGGCTGGCCAACGGCGAGGTACGCGAGTGCGCGTTCCTCTCGCTCGCGCAGGCGTTGCCACTGATGACGCCGGGCACGGGCGCGCGAGTGACCGCGGCCATGCGGGCGCGCACCGGCGTTGCTCCGACGTACCTGCCCGACACTCGGGAGTAGGAAGAGCCGGTGGCCGCCGGAACTTCCGGCGGGACATTCGGCGGAACCTGTCGAGGACCGGTGCCGGCCGTTCGTCACTTCGACGACACAGCGTCTCCCACCAGGAGGAGCAACGATGAAGTACGCGATGCTGATCTTCGGCGACGACCGCGAGTGGACCGCGCTGTCCCCGGCCGACGAGCAGGACGTGATGAAGCAGGTCTACGAGTGGTTCGAGCGGTGGCAGCCGACCGGAAAGATCGCCGACGGCGGGGCCGAGCTGCAGCCCCGGGACGCGGCACGGACGGTGCGCGCCGACGCGAACGGCCAGCCGGTGGTCACCGACGGGCCGTACCTGGAACTCAAGGAGGTCATCGGCGGGATCGTCATGCTGGAGTGCGACGACGTCGACGAGGCCGCGCGGATCGCGGCCACCTGGCCACTCGCCGCCGGGATGAGCGCGCTGGAGGTCCGTCCGGTGATGAGCCGGGAATAGCGGTGCCGTTGGGGCGCCGGTCTCACCGCCGGCGCCTCAGCTCACCCACCCGCCGCGACATCAGCTCCCGTTCGGCCGGGTTCGTCGCCAGCTCCAGAGCCCGCTGCGCCGTCGTCAGCGCCTCGGCCGGACGGTCGAGGGTGTCCAGCAGGTCGGCCCGGGCGGCATGCCACAGGTGGTAGCCGGCGAGCCGGTCCCCGAGTGAGTCGACCTCGGCCAGCGCCGGGGCCGGGCCCACCGCGAACCGCGTGGCCACCGCCCGGTTCAGCAGCACCACCGGCGACGGGTCCACCGCGTACAGCCGGTCGTACAGCGCCCGCACGTCGGCCCAGTTGGTGGCCTCGTACGAGGGAGCCAGGGCGTGTAGCGCGGCGATGCCGGCCTGCAGCTGGTACGGCCCCGTCCGGCCCTGGCGCACCGCCGCCCGCAGCCGCAGCGCCGCCCGTTCGATCGCGGCCCTGTCCCACAGCCGCCGGTCCTGCTGGTCGAGCAGCACGATGCGGCCCCACGAGTCGAACCGCGCCGCGGCGCGGGCGTGGTGCAGCTCCAGCAACGCCGCCAGGCCGGCGGCCTCCGGCTCGCGGGGTAGCAGCTCGGCGAGTTGGCGCGCCAGCTCGACCCCCTCGCGGGCCAGCTCGCGCCGCTGGGTGGGCCGGCCGCTGGACAAGTACCCCTCGTTGAACACCAGGTAGATCACCGCGAGCACGGCCGGTAGCCGGTCGGCGTACTCATCCGGCTGTGGCGCCTCGAACCGGACGCCGCGCTCCCGCAGTTGACGCTTGGCCCGGGAGAGCCGCTGCGCCATCGTCGGCTGCGGCACCAGGAACGCGGCGGCGATCTCGGCCGTGCTCAGGCCGCTGGCGGCGTACAGCGTCAGCGCGACCCGGGCCGGCTCGGCGAGATCGGGGTGGCAGCACGCGAAGACCGTGGCCAGCCGGTCGTCCACGCCCGGTTCCGGCGGCGCCTCCGCGGCCACCTGTGCGAGCTTCTCGCGGCCGACGGCGTCGCGGCGCAGCCGGTCCAGCGCCTTGCGCCAGCCCGTGGTGACCAGCCAACCGGTGGGGCTCGCCGGCAAACCCTCGTCGGGCCAGCGCGTGAGCGCCTCGGCCAGCGCGTCCGACAGCGCCTCCTCGGCCCGGTCGAAGTCGCCGAGCCGCCGACTGAGCGCGCCGAGCATGCCGGCCGCGTCCGTACGCCAGATCCGGTCCAGGAGTTCCGCCACGTCGCCCACCGCACCAGGGTGCGACACCGGACGGACGCCTGCCGCACCACAACGCCGGGTGTGTCGCTGGTCGGTCAAGCGGCGACCGGACGGGACGAGCGGGTCGCTCATCGACCCTGGCACCGTCGGTGTCCTCAGGCCAGCAGCTGCTCGCGCATCCTCGCGCCCAGATTGATCCTGCCGACCGCGCGAGGGCTGGTCGGGTCGTGCACGTCGAGGGTGTTGTTCCGGCGCATCAGCTCACGGACCGGAGGTGGCAGCCGGGGCGGGTCGTCCATGGCTGCCAGGACCTGCGCGGCGCTCGAGATCAGTCGGTCGGCCAGCGCGGCGGCGTCGGTGTCCACCCGCACCCGGCCGTACTCCCAGCCGGCGGTGGTGAGGTCGAGCACCTCGAACACGCGGGTCACGAGCGGACTCGGGTCCGTCACCCGGTCGAGCCGGGACGCCCGACTGCCGACCACCGCGACAGCGGCGGCCACCTGCGCGTACGGGTGGAAGCCGGATGGCAACGCGAACAGCGGCCACCGCAGCGCCGGGCCAGCCTCCTTCCACAGCGGCCGGTAGTTCCGGCGATGCACCAGCAGCCGCCGGCCCGTCCGTCGGTGTATCTCCTGGGCCTGGGCCTGTAGGTCCGCGTGGGCCTCGTCCGCGACCTGGCTCACGATCCCGGCCGCCACAACCAGGCCGTCGTCACCGTCCAGCAGCTCGGCGACCGCCTCGACCTGCTCGGGAAACCGGATCCGCGCGTGGGCGCCGTACCGCTGCTGGACGTCCCGTAGCAGGGCCTGCTGCCGCCCCAGATCGAGCTGGACCCGCCCACCGCCCAGCAACCGCCGGAGCCACCGCATTTCGCCTCGTTTCAGCAGAGCCGTCCCGGACTGCGGCAATGCTAGTGCGTCCGACCTTCCTCGCGGCGTGAAGGGGTGGCCGAGCGACCCGGCCGGACGCCGTCACCTCGCAACCGTTACCCCGCAGGTATCGGTTGTTGCCGGATTGATCATTGTTGGCGCAGCTCCCGCGAGGTGCACTGGCGAGGCGGCGGTCAACGGACCGGCCGTTCACAGCATCGAGTCTTGGGAGATCGAAAATGGGTCAGCCCGACGGCAAGGTCGCGGTGGTGACGGGTGCCAGCGAGGGCATCGGGTTTGCCAGCGCGCTGCGCTTCGCCGAGGAGGGCGCGTACGTCTACCTCACCGGGCGGCGCAAGCCGGAACTCGACGAGGCGGTGGCGCGCATCGGCGCGACCCGCGCCAGCGGTGTGCAGGGCGATGTGACGGATCTGGCGGACCTCGACCAGCTCTTCGCCACCATCGGCGCCGACGGGCGCCGCATCGACGTCCTCTTCGCCAACGCCGGCGGAACGTCCATCGCCCACCCGACCGCAGGCCGCCGCGGCCCTCTTCCTCGCCTCCGACCAGAGCAGCTACCTCACCGGCTTCGAACTGCTCGTGGACGGCGGCTACAACCAGATCTGACCGTCCGCCGCAGGCGGGGCCGCGGGGTACCGGGCCGGCGTCGGGAGCGCCGGTTCGGGTACCCGTCAGCTCCGCATCGCCACCGCGACCGCGGTATCGACGAGCCGGTCCCGCGCGGCCGACCGGGTCGCCCGCGGCCAGGCCAGGACGATCTGCCTGGCCGGCACACCGCGCACCGGAACGGCGACGACGGACGAGCCGAGTCGACCGGTCGCGCTCGCCCCGGACAGGATCACGAGTTCGCCGATCGCGACCCGAACACCTCGCCGGCGGTGGCGAGGTCGACCCGTCGGTTGGTGCGCTCGAAGAGCCGGACGCCCATCCGGCGCTCCAGCCTGCTGATCGCGCGGGACAGCGGCGGCTGTGCCATACCCAACTGCTCGGCGGCGCGGCCGAAGTGCCGGTGCTCCGCCACCGCGACGAAGTAGACGAGGTCCCGCACCTCCGGTCGATCCATACCTGAAGGGTACCGATCACCGATGCGTCGGCACGGGCCCCTACGGCCGTGACCTGCTCGTTCGGTCTGCGTCGAGCGCCCCGGCCGAGCATCGCACGCCCGACCCGCCGTCCGGCGACGCCGGCCCGGCGTCGACCCTCTAGACCACGCCGGTCAGGTACTCCCTGCGTCGCTCCGGTTCGAACTTCTCGATCGCGTACCGCAGCATGACCCGTGGCATGGCGCCGTAACGTCGGGCCAGGAACTCCTCCTCCGCCGCTCTGTCACGGTTGCCCACCTCGCGCAGCATCCAGCCCACCGCCTTCTGGACGAGGTCGTGCGGGTCGCGCAGGAGCCGTTCACCGAGGCGGAATGTCCAGTGGAAGTCACCGGCCTTGATGAAGGCGAAGGTAGCCATGACGGCGATGCGCCGGTCCCACACCAGGTCCGACTCGGCCAACCGATCCAGGACGCTCCGGTCCTTGTCGATCAGCCAGGGGCCGACGATGTACGGCGCGGACGAGTCCACCAGGTCCCAGTTGTTGATGCGGTCGGTGTTGGCCAGGACGATGCGGAAGATCTCTTCCCGCTCCGCCTCGTCTCCCCTGGTGAACTTCCGCACCAGGACGAACAGCGACGTCAGCCTCTCCTCGTGCACCCCGGTCGTCAGCAGCTCGGTCGTGTCGGCCAGGGAGAGGTCGCGCCAGTACCGGGCGGCCACCCTGCGCTGGTCCGGCACGGAGACGCCGATGGCCCGTTCGCCCTCGCCGTACCCGCCGGGGATCATCTGCAGGAACCGGCTCGACGCCGCCGCCCGACGTGGGTCGGCGAGGCGGGCGAGCTCGCGACGGACGTCGGCGGTCATGGCCATGACTGTGCAACCTACCGCGACGGACGGTGTCGACATGGTGGGACCAGCCGCAGGCCCCTGCTGGTCAGCTGGCCGGCGACGTGTCCGACGTGCCGGATCTGGGCGTCAGGACGATCACCGCGGTCTCGGTCGGCCGCCGTTTCGCGAAGGCGTCCAACTGGGCGTCGAACTCATCCCGCCAGCGGGCCCACAGCCGCGTCCGTTCATCGCCTGTCGCGGCGTAGCCGCGCACCAGCCGCCGCCCGTCGACCAGATCGACAATCGCGTCGGGGTGCGTCTGCAGGTTGAGCCACCAGGCGGGCTCACCCTCGCCCCACCCGTTCATCGCCAGCGACACCAGATTCGGACCGTCCTCGAAGTACGCGATGATGACGCCGCGCTGCCGGCCGCTGCGGCGCCCGGTGGTGGTCAGCCGCAACGTGCCCCAGCGGTTGGCGCGCGGCCGCCACAGGCCGACCCGGCCAGCGAATGCCCGGTACACGCCCCGGTGCACCGACCAGGCAAGACGGATGAACCACCTCGGCGGAAGTCCCGGTTCTTTCGCCTGCTGCTCGACCGACACGGCGACCTCCTGCCCGTTGAACCATCCGGTGGTTCATTGACAGGAGGCTAGCCCGCGGCTTCCGGCGGGCGGTAGGACCGAACGGCCCACCGGCGCCGGACAGATCACCCGCGTCACCGGCCCCGTGCCGTCCGGCTCAACGACGGATCCAGTCGGTCAGCTGGGCGTACGTGTCGGTGACCGCGGTGAGTCGCGAACCGTCCACCGCCGCGACGAACAAACGGCTCACCGCCGGCTCCTCCGGGTTCGTCGAGGACTCGGTGGCCGTGAACGCGACCCAACGGCCGTTCGGCGAGAAGACGGGGGCGGTCACCTGGTCGAGGAGGTTCGGCCACTGCCCCGCGTGAACCGATGCGCCGCCTGCCGCGGGTACGGTCAGGAACTCGGTCTGCCCGGCATAGACAATCACCTGGCCGTCCGGTGACCAGTCCGGCGCGGACATCGCCGCCAGTCCCTCGGCGGTCACCGCGCGGATCTCCCGGGTCTCCAGGTCGATGACGTGCACGTCGCTGTCCTTGACGAACGCGACGCTGCGACCGTCGGGCGAGAACGTTCCCGGCCCCGCGAACGAGACCAGCTGCTCGTTTCCGGTGCCGTTCGCGTTGACGAGGTTGAGGCCTCGCTCGCCCGGGGTGAGCCACAGGTAGACCAGCTTGGTGCCGTCCGGCGACCAGTCGGGCAGCGCGACACCGCCCCCGGCTTCCGGGTTGTGCACGATGACGCGCTCGCGAGAGCCGTCGCGCCGCGCGGTCAGCAGGTCCGGGGCGCCGAAGCAGCCCTCGACGTCAGGATGGCACGGGTCGACGTCACGGCTGTAGGCCAGCCGGCCGGAGCGGGAAACCGCCGCGCCGGCGCCGGCGCCGACGGTGCCCAACTCCTGCCCGGTGGCGGGATCGATCCGCACCGTCGCCGTCGATTGCGTCGCCAGTAGCACCCCACGGACCGGTGCGGCCTGCGCCGGTGCCCCGGAGACCGCGGTCACACCGGCGACGGCGAGCGCACAGAGAACGCTGGTGGCCGTACCTCGCATCAGTGCCTCCCCGTTGGATGGATGCGCCTGAAGGCTACCATCCATGAATCGAAATACGGCGATAGTCGCCCCGCCGTGCAGATGCGAGCCTCGACGGGCAAGCAGGTGCGGCGAACGCCGCACCTTCGGCCACTTATCGGCCGCAAACTCCATCGGCTAGGGTGGCCGTCGTGACGGTGTTTCGCATGGGTGAAGCGGCCGAGTTGCTCGGTGTCAGCGTGGACACGGTGCGGCGCTGGGTGGATGCCGGCCGGCTCACCGCGGGTCGGGACGAGCAGGGTCATCGAGTGATCAACGGGGTTGATCTCGCCGCGTTCGTGCGGTCGCAGGCCGGTGATCCGGAGAGCCGCGCGGAGGAGTCGTCGGCCCGTAACCGGTTGCGCGGCATCGTCACCGCCGTCGTCAAGGACGCGGTGATGGCGCAGGTGGACATTCAGGCCGGCCCGTTCCGGGTGGTGTCGCTGATGAGCCGCGAGGCTGTCGACGAGCTGGGCCTGGAGGTCGGGACGGTAGCGGTCGCGGTGATCAAGTCGACCACCGTCGTCGTGGAGAAGTCCACGGCGACAACGGGCAGCAGCGGGAGGACTGGCTTGTGACGACACGACGTGTTCGTGCCGCCCTGGCGACCGTGATCGCGCTGGCGGTGACGGGTCTGGCCGGATGCGGTGGTGAGGATCCCGCGAGCCCGCAGCCGGGCAGCGCGTCCTCCGGCGTCACCGGCAGCGTCACCGTGTTCGCCGCCGCATCACTGACCGAGTCGTTCACGCGGCTCGGCAAGGACTTCGAGGCGGCCAACCCGGGGGCGAAGGTCACGTTCAGCTTCGCCGGTAGCTCCGCGCTCGCGACGCAGATCAACCAGGGTGCCCCGGCGGATGTGTTCGCCTCCGCGGCCCCCACCAACATGAAGGCCGTCACGGACGCGGGAAACGCCGACGGCGCCCCGACCACATTCGTGAAGAACCAGCTCGTCATCGCCGTGCCCAAGGGCAACCCCAACGGGGTGACCGGCCTGACCGACCTGACCGAGCCGGACGTGAAGGTCGCGCTCTGCGCCGAGCAGGTCCCGTGCGGCGCGGCGGCGAAGAAGGCGCTCGACGCGGCGGGTGTGAAGCTCACCCCGGTCACCCTCGAACAGGACGTCAAAGCCGCGCTGTCGAAGGTCAAGCTGGGCGAGGTCGACGCCGCGTTGGTCTACCGCACCGACGCGAAGGCCGCCGCCGCGGACGTCGACGGCGTCGAATTCCCCGAATCGGCCGGAGCGGTCAACGACTACCCGATCGTCGTGCTGAAGAACGCGGCCAACAAGCGGGCCGCGCAGGCCTTCGTCGACCATGTGCTGTCCGACACGGGCCGATCCGTACTCACCGCTGCCGGGTTCCAGGCGCCGTAGGTGACGTCCCGGCTCGCCAACGCCGTGGCGCGACCCGACCGGGCCGCGCCACGGCGACGGTCCCGGCACACCAGCCGCGTGCCGATGGCGCTGCTCCTGCCCGCCTCGCTCGGGCTGCTCTTCCTGGTCCTGCCGCTGGCCGGTCTGCTCGCCCGCACCCCATGGACCTCGCTGCCCCAACGGCTCACCGAGCCGGGCGTCCTCACCGCGCTCCGGCTGTCCCTGCAGACCGCCACCTTCGCGACGCTGCTCTGCCTGGCCCTCGGGGTACCCCTGGCCTGGCTGCTCGCCCGGATCGAGTTTCCCGGTCGGCGGCTCGTACGCGCCCTGGTCACCGTGCCGCTCGTCCTGCCACCGGTCGTCGGCGGCGTCGCCCTGCTGCTCGTCTTCGGCCGCCGCGGGCTGGTCGGCTCCTGGCTCGACTCGACGTTCGGCATCACCCTGCCGTTCACCACCGCCGGCGTGGTGCTCGCCGAGGCATTCGTCGCCATGCCCTTCCTGATCATCGCCGTCGAGGGAGCGCTCCGCGGCGCCGACAGCCGCTACGAGGAAGCGGCGGCGACCCTGGGCGCCAACCGCTGGACCACCTTCACGCACGTCACGCTGCCACTCGTCGCGCCCGGTATCGCCGCCGGAGCAGTGCTGTGCTGGGCGCGCGCGCTCGGCGAGTTCGGCGCCACGATCACCTTCGCCGGCAACTTCCCCGGGCGCACCCAGACGATGCCGCTTGCCGTCTACCTCGCCCTGGAGACCGACCTGGAAGCCGCCATCGTGCTCAGCCTCGTGCTGCTCACCGTCTCCGTGGCGATCCTGGCCAGCCTTCGTGACCGTTGGATGAGCGCACCATGACCGCCGACCTCACCGTCCAGAAGGCGGACACGCAGGTCAGCGGGCCGCTGCTCGACGCCCGTCTCATCGTGGAGCGCGGGGCCTTCCGGCTCGATCTGCCCCTGACGATCAACCCCGGTGAGGTCGTCGCGCTCCTCGGACCCAACGGCGCCGGAAAGACGACCGCACTGCGGACCCTCGCCGGGCTGCTGCCCCTCTCGGCCGGGCACCTCACCCTCGCCGGCCAGGAACTCGACCAGCCCAGCCGCCGAACGTGGATTCCCACCGAGCGACGCCCGATCGGCGTGGTCTTCCAGGACTACCTTCTCTTTCCCCACCTCAGCACACTGGACAACGTCGCGTTCGGCCCCCGCCGGCACGGCCTGAACCGGCACCAGGCACGTCGACAGGCGGCCCACTGGCTGGAGCGGATGGGGCTCGCCGAGCATGCGCGCCGCAAACCCCGGCAGCTCTCCGGCGGGCAGGCCCAACGGGTCGCGCTGGCCCGGGCGCTCGCGGTCGATCCGGCGCTGCTGCTGCTCGACGAACCACTCGCCGCCCTCGACGCCCGTACCCGGCTCGACACCCGCGCCCAGCTCCATCGGCACCTCGCCGCGCACCCCGGAGCCACCCTGCTGGTCACCCATGACCCACTGGACGCCCTCGTCCTCGCCGACCGGCTCGTCATCATCGAACACGGGCAGGTGGTCCAGGAAGGCGACGCCGCCGCCATCACCGCGCAACCTCGCACCGACTACGTCGCCCGCCTCGTCGGCCTCAACCTCTACCGCGGTAACGCCAGCGGGCACAGCGTCCTGCTCGCGGACGGATTCCGGCTGACGACGGCCGGCCAGCACGACGGCGACGTCTTCGTCGCCTTCCCCCCATCAGCCGTCGCCCTGCATCCCCACCGCCCCGACGGCAGCCCCCGCAACGCCTGGCCGGCCGCCATCAGCGGCATCCAGCCGAACGGCGACAACCTCCGGGTCCAGCTGACCGGCCCGATCGAGGTGGCCGCCGACATCACGCCGGTCGCCGCCGCCCACCTCCACCTGGTGCCAGGGCAGCGCGTCTGGGCAGCGGTGAAAGCCACCGAAACCCGCGCCTACCCCGCCGCACCTTCCTAGATCATCCAGGGCCTGGGCGCCGCCGGTCGCGGCGACGGTCAGGTGGGGGAAAGGGACGTGTTCACCACCTGGTACATGGCCATGTCCTGCCACTTCCCCGCGATGTTGAGGTACGACGGCGCCACGCCGAACTGCACGAACCCGTTGCGTTCCAACACCCGCTGCGACCCGACGTTGTGCAACAGGGTCTCGGCCTGCACCCGGTGCAGCCCCAACTCGTCGAACGCCACCCGGACGATCTCGCGCACCGCCGTGGTGGCGAGGCCGCGACCGTTGTCCGCCGCGCCCACCCAGTAGCCCAGACTGCAGGACAGGAAGGAGGGGGCGCGCACGATGCCGTTGAGCGTGATCCGGCCAACGACCCGGCCGGAGTCGTCGACGACGAGGTGCGGCAGCTTCGCACCCTGCTCGTACTGCTCCAGATCGGCTCGGATGACGCCGCGCTGACCTTTCACCGTGAAGTAGCCCGCGCTCCGGATCGGCTCCCAGGGAGCGAGGAAGTCGCGATTGGCGCGGACCAGCTCCGCGAGGACCGGCGCATCGTCGAGGGTGAGAAGTCGGGTCGCGCTCACTGAGCCATGATCGCATTCAGGAGGGTCTCCGCCCGAGCCGGGGCGGACCGGCCCAGCCGACAACACTCCTGCTCAGGGGTCCGCTGCCGTGGGTGGACCACCGCAAGCGGCGGTGTCCCACCCACGGCCCTGGTGCGATGGGCGTTCGTCGGCGGCCGCGCGCCGGCGGTCGCCACGTGGGTCAGGCCTGCTTGGTCTCCCAGAAGATCTCGGAGATCTCGTTGATCTTCGCGAGTAGCCGGTCAGCGACGTCCGGGTCCGCCGATCCCTTCGCCCCGCCGGCGCCGGCCAGCTTGGTCGCCTCGTTGAAGAGACCGTGCAACTGGGGGTACTTGTCGAAGTGCGGCGCCTTGAAGTAGTCGGTCCACAGCACCCAGAGGTGGTGCTTGACCAACTCGGCCCGCTGCTCCTTGATGATCAACGAGCGCGTGCGGAACTCCGGATCCTCGTTGGCCTGGTACTTCTCGCAGATGGCCTTGATCGACTCGGCCTCGATCCTCGCCTGAGCCGGGTCGTAGACACCGCACGGCAGGTCGCAGTGGGCGCTCACCACGGTGCGGGGGGTGAAAAAGCGTGACAGTCGCATCAGGCGACGCTAAGACCTCAACCGTACTTCAGGTCAACTGCCGTGAACTGGCTCTCAACCCGGCAAACGGGCGAGAAGGGGAGTGTTACGTTTGCCCCTCTCGAAGGCTGTCGGCGAGACGTTCCCGCCCCACCTCGAGCCTTGCGAAACCCGCCGGGCAGTGAACGACCGACAGGGAGGGCGCATGCAGGCGCGCACCGATCTCATCGAAGACCTCATGGGGCGTTTTCCGCACGTCCCGCGTGAGGCGGTCATCAAGGAGGACCTGCTCCGCGGTGGCCTGGCCTTCGACGACTCGGCCCTGACGGACAACGAGGGCGGCGACGTCAAGCCCAAGTCGTACTTCATCTTCTCGTTCGACCACCGGACGCTGCCGGAGTTGGGAGCCGCCGCGCTGCGCCGCCCGCCGGAGGAGATCGTGCTCACCGGGGGCCCGTACGGACTGCGCCGCACGGTCGTCTCGGTCCGCACCAACCCTGACTCGCCGTACCGGGTCAAGCCCGACGACGACGGGCGGCTGATGCTGTTCCTCGACGGACGGGCGATCGCCGAGGTGGGCCTGCCCCCGATGCCGGACTACTACCGGCACACGCTCGCCAACGGCAAGTCGGTGATGGAGGTCGCACCGACGATCCAGTGGGGCTACCTCATCTACCTGACCGCGTTCCGGGTCTGCCAGTACTTCGGCGCCAAGGAGGAGTGCCAGTACTGCGACATCAACCACAACTGGCGCCAGCACAAGAAGGCCGGCCGCCCGTACACCGGGGTCAAGCCGGTCGACGAGGTCCTCGAGGCGCTCGCGATCATCGACAAGTACGACACGACCCGCGCGTCGCAGGCGTACACGCTGACCGGCGGCAGCATCACGTCGAAGGTCGACGGGCTGGCCGAGGCGGACTTCTACGGCCGCTACGCCCAGGCGATCGAGGAGCGGTTCCCGGGCCGGTGGATCGGCAAGGTGGTCGCGCAGGCGCTGCCGCGGGCCGACGTGCAGCGCTTCCACGACTACGGGATCCGGATCTACCACCCGAACTACGAGGTGTGGGACAAGCGGCTCTTCGAGCTCTACTGCCCGGGCAAGGAGCGGTACGTGGGCCGGGAGGAGTGGCACCGCCGCATCCTCGACTCCGCCGAGGTCTTCGGGCCGCGCAACGTCATCCCGAACTTCGTCGCCGGCGTGGAGATGGCGGCCCCGCACGGCTTCACCAGCGTGGACGAGGCGATCGACTCGACGGCCGAGGGCCTCCAGTACTTCATGTCCCGCGGGATCACCCCGCGGTTCACCACCTGGTGTCCGGAGCCGACCACCCCCCTCGGCCGGACCAACCCGCAGGGCGCGCCGCTCGAATACCACATCCGGCTGCTGGAGATCTACCGCGCGACCATGGACGCGAACGGCCTGTCCAGCCCGCCGGGGTACGGCCCCGCGGGCCCCGGCCGGGCGGTCTTCTCGGTCAGCTCGTTCATGGACAGCCTGCCCGCGGAACCGGCGGTCCAGGAGAGCTGAGCACGTCGCCGTCGGCACGACGGCCGGCATCCGCTGAGCCGGCCGTCGGGACGGCTCAGCCCAGCACGCCGTCGCGGAGCACCGCGTGCGCCCCGACGGTCTGATTGACGATCTGGGTCACCCGTACGTCGACGGCGACACTGGCCAGCGCCACCGCGTCCGGGCGGCTGAGGTCGTGCAGCCGCTGCATCAGGGTCAGCATCGAGTCCAGGGCCAGGAACGTGGCGTCGTCGAGGGTCGCGCCGACGCCGAGGGTCAGCCAGGCGTCCGCGGTCCGGGCCACCGGGCCGGTGACCGGGAAGTCGTCGCGGACGTCGAAGGTCAGGCTCACCTCGTCCATCGGGCACTCGATCGCGGTGCCGCCGATCTCCCCGTCGCCCTGCGCGGCGTGGCCGTCCCCCACCGAGAACAGCGCCCCGTCGACCGGGATCGGCAGCAGCAGCGTGCTGCCGGCGGTCAACTCCCGGCAGTCCAGGTTGCCGCCCCAGGGCCGGGGCGGGACCGTCGAGTGCCGACCCGGTTCGGCCGGTGGCATGCCGAGCACTCCCATGAAGGGACGCAGGGCGACCGTGTGGCCGTGCTGGTTACGGCCGGTCATCGCCACCGGGTCCAGGTCCCAGGCGTGCACCACCCCGTCGTCTTCGACGCCGTACCGCTGGTTGAAACCGCTGGGCCAGCCGCCGGCCACGGTGGTCCCCCAGGTGCCCGGGACGACCTTGTCGACGCGTACCTCAAGGGTCTGGCCGGCGCGGGCGCCGCGGACCGCGATCGGGCCGATCAGCGCGTGTCCGTGGTCGGGCTGGTACTGCGGGGCGCGCGGCCGTTCCCGGTTGAGCCCGCCGGCGTACGGCCCGGCCGACCACCAGCAGTCCAGGGTCTGGTAACTCACGGTGTCGCCCGGGTCGATGGTGAGCACCGGCGGGTAGTCGGCGGAGAAGTGGCCGTGCAGGGTCTTGTCGTCAGGTGCGAGGGTGTGTCGCATCTGCGCAGGCTAATTGTTGGAGCCGCGACGGGACAGGGCTCGTCCGGGCCTCGGGACGTCCGGGTCAGCCGGAGCGGCGGCCCGAGCGGGAGGCGTCAGCGTCGGCAGTCGCGGAGACGAGGTCGTCGCGGGCGCGGGCGACCCGGGACCGGACGGTGTCGACAGCGCAGTCGAGGATCTGCGCGGCCTCGGCGTACGAGAGACCGAGGACCTGCGTGACGACGAAGGCCTCCCGGCGCTCGGGTGCGAGGCGGTCCAGCAGCCGCCGCAGCGCGACCGTGTCCTCGGTGTCGGCCTGCCGTTCGTCCCGCCGCGCCGGTGGCGGGCCGGCGGTCGCGGTGCGGTGCTGGTCGGCGACCACCCGACGGGCGGTCATCAGCAGCCAGGTGTGGACCGAGGAGTCGGCGGTGAACGCCGGCGGGCGGCGGACCGCCCGGAGGTAGGTCTCCCGCGTCAGGCCATCGGCCTCGTCCGGCCCCACGAGGTGGGCGACGAACCGCCACACCTGCTCCTGGGTGGTGCGGATGAGAGCGGCCGCGGCGACCTGGTCACCGTGACCGGCGGCGAGAGCCAGCCGGGCCGCCCAGGTCCTGTCGTCCACGTTCGGGTCCCTCCATGCCGCGGATGGCCGCGGCCGTCGTCCGCTCGGCGGCACCGCCCGCTCGATCGAATGCCGAGGGAGAAGTTTCGTACGTCCCGAGTGGACATTGATGAGATCGACGCAGAACTTTTGCCCATCTGCAGAAAAAGTTGGCAAGCCCTTGATTGAAGCTCTCCGATCGTGACCATGTTCTGATGCGCCGTCTCCCTCCAGCCCTCGGCCGAGCGCTCTCCGGCCTGCTCGCGCTCGTCCTCGCCTCGGCGATCGCGGTCGTGGCGTCCGCCCCACCCGCGGCAGCTCACGGCACCCTGGCGATGTCCACGCCGGCGGAGGGTGCGACGGTGCGCGAGCCGTTGACGACGGTGCAGCTCTACTTCACCGAGAAGGTCGCCGCCAACGCGTACTTCACGATCACCGCCCCGGGTGGCGGTCGGGTCGACAACGGGTGGACGTACGCGGAGCCCAGGCCGCTGGACAAGCCGGTGCGGGAGTACTTCCTGGTCCAGGGGAAGTTCGAGCCGCGCGAGTACACGACGGGCTTCCCGGCGGTCGTGACGGTCGCGCACCTGCCGGCCGTCGGGCAGTACTCGGTGAGCTACCTGTCGGTGGCCTCGGACGGCGACCCGGTGCGGGGCACGCTCAGCTTCCGCTACACAGGGCGGGTCACCGCGGCGCCGCAGGGCTGGAGCCCGCCGACC
Source organism: Micromonospora sp. WMMD812 (assembly GCF_027497215.1). Classification (NCBI taxonomy): domain Bacteria; kingdom Bacillati; phylum Actinomycetota; class Actinomycetes; order Micromonosporales; family Micromonosporaceae; genus Micromonospora; species Micromonospora sp. WMMD812. The sequence continues at coordinate 7,132,779 of NZ_CP114904.1, forward strand.
GGCCAGCCTGACCCGTCGCTGCTGGCGGCCGTCGAGCAGCACGGAACATCGGGGCACACCTCGGGGTCGTCGGCGGGGGCAGCCGCACCATCCGCGTCGTCGGGTCCGACCGCGATGGCCGCTCCGTCGACGGCTTCCGACAACGGCGGCATCGGCTGGGGACCGTGGGCCGGCGTGGCGCTGACGGTCGTCGCGGCGGTCGCCGCCCTCGTAGCCTGGCGCCGCCGCCCTGCCACCGCGGGCCGCGCCTCCGGTGGCCGCCGCGCCTCCGGCCCGACCTCGCGCCAACGCGGCGGCGGCTCCCGTTCCGGGGGCGGCACGGGCGGGGCCGGTCGCGCCGGCGCCACCCGCAAGGCCGCCGGGCCGGGTTCCGGCGGGAAGACCACTCGGCCGGGGCCGGGCGGGAAAGCCGCCGAGCCAGGCTCCGGCGGGAAGGTCGCTGGGCCGGGCGGGAAGGCCGCTGGGCCGGGCGGGAAGGCCGCCGCGCCGGCGCTCGTCCCCGCGCGGAAGGGCGGCGCGGTGGTCACCGCCCGGACGGCCGCCGCGACCGGGCCGGCGAAACCCGGGCGGATGGCGGCCACGGCCAGCACCGTGGCGAGCCAGGACGGGGACTCTCGGGACGCGACCACCGGCCGGCCGGCGGCATCCGATCCGGATGACGCCGCTCCGACGCGCGAGCCCCGGCCGAGCAACGTCCGGCTCGCGCTGCTCGTCGGCGGGTTGGTGGTGACCCTGCTGGCCGGGTTCGGGCTCGGGCGTCTCGGCGCGGGCAACGGGACCGCCGCGAGCGGTGCGCCCACGGCACCCGCCGCCGGCGCGCCCGCCGCCGGGCAGGCGGTGTCGGCGGCGGACGGTCATCAGCACGCGCCCGGCACGGGCCCGCACACGGACCCGGGCGACGTCGGCACGGCGCTCGCGGCCGGAACGGCCGTCAGCGCGGGCGGGTACACCCTGCAGCCGGTGGAACGGTCCCAGCCGGCCGGCGTACGGGTGGACTACCGGTTCCGCGTCGTCGGGACCGACCGGCAGGCGGCGACGCGGTTCGCGGTCGTGCACGACAAGCCGCTGCACCTGATCGTGGTGGGTCGCGACCTGGCCGGATACCAGCACCTGCATCCGACGATGGCGCCCGACGGCACCTGGAGCGTGCCCCTGACGCTGGCCCGACCCGGGGGCTACCGCATCTACGCCGATTTCGCCGTGACCGCCGCGAACGGCAGCCCGCTGCCGCTGGTCCTGGGCGTCGACCACCTCGTGCCGGGCGCGCACACCCCGACCCCGCTGCCGCCCGCGCAGCCGCAGGCGACGGCTGGACCGTTCGCGGTCGCGATGGAGGGCACGCCCACGGTCGGCGCGACGGCGCCGATGTCCTTCCGGGTCAGCCGGACCAATGCGCCGGTGCAGCCGCAGCGCTACCTGGGCGCGTACGGGCACCTGGTCGTCGTCCGCGAGGGCGACCTGGGCTACGTGCACGTCCACCCGGAGGCGGAGCTGGTCGACGGGGCGATCAAGTTCTGGCTGACCGCGCCGAGCCCGGGCCGGTACCGGGCGTTCCTCGACTTCCAGATCGACGGAACCGTGCACACCGCGGAGTACACGATCAACCTGCCCTGAGGGTGGTGCGGGACGACGGAGGCTCAGGCGGCCCGGCGGTCCCGGGTGCGCGCCGAGCTCGGGTGAGGCGGCGCGAGCCGGAGCGGGGTCGGGGCCGGTTGCGGCGTCTCGTCGGTGCGCAGGCGCCAGCCGGGCCGGTCGCCCCGGTCACCCGCTCGCGGGTCGTCGGGCCACATCCGGGGCCGCGACAGCGCGACGACCACCAGGTAGCCGGTGAGAAGGAAGCCGTGGCTGACCAGGCGGGTGGGATCCACCCGGCCGAGGAGCAGGTCGTTGATCGAGAGCAGCAGCAGGGTGCCGACGAAGGCGCTCAACATGGGCACCAGGCCGGTCGGACGGGTGCGGCGGGCCGCCACGAACAGGAATCCGGCGCCGACCGCGATGTTCCAGGCCGCGGACTCGTGCCACAGGTGCCCGGAGGCCGCTACCCCGGTGTGGAGGTGCCCGGCGGGCCCTCGGCCGACCTGGACCAGGCCGAGCACCAGTTGCAGCGCGCCGATGAGCCCGAGGGCGCCGCGCAGCGTCAGCACGGCGCGTGCGCGGGGGCGTCGGCGGGCCGGTGGGGCAGGGGGCAGTGCCGCGAGGATGGCGGCGGTCAGGTCCG